>CAMWSA010000558.1 GCA_947176785.1 uncultured Lachnospiraceae bacterium | reverse complement strand
ATATGCCCGACGCTGCCCGGACCAGCCCTGACAAAGGCGCCGGACAGGAAAGCGGGGAAGGCAAAGCGGGGACCCACGATCAGGCCAAGAGCAAAACGGACTATTCCCCATACGATACGCCCGCCCAACATGGCTCCGATCAGGGAAGCATATAGATAGAGGAGTTTCTTTGGCAGAAGCTTCAGCAGCAGCCCGGAGAAGGCACCATAGGCGGCCAGTTCAAACATCATGGCCAGGCCGGTGGGCATGATGGGAGGCATGCCAAACAGCAGAAAGCGCAGCAGAGGCGCGATAAAGCCCACCACCAGGCCGTATTGCCAGCCACAGAGCAGGCCGCACATCAGTACCGGAATATGCATGGGGGATAACGCGCTGCCAATCTGGGGAATCTGACCGGTGAGAAAAGGCAGTACCATGCACAGAGCCAGACAGACAGCGGAGAGACATAAGTTTTGCAGATTTTTTTTCATGGGATTCATCCTTTCAAAATTTGAGTTTTCCGCATATCCCCTGCCAGTACACCTGACCGGGGGTACGCTGTAAAAGTTCTGCGGACGCAAAAAAAGCACCCGTACCCTTTCGGGCGCAGATACCTTCCTGGTATATCTTCCAGACTTCTGTCTGTGTGGCTGCTTCTGCTAAACCACCAAAAACATAACATATTTAGGAGAAATTGTCAAGAGGGAATAAAATCCCTTATAAATGGGTATTACAGGGACATAACGCCGGCGATTTTACTTATGTGAGATAAAGAAGTAAAAAAGAGTGACAGTTCATAATCGCCAATCCCTTGATTTTATGGGCTTTTGCAGACACAATAAAAATTTTTTGAAAAATTTACAAAATCCTATTGACATTTTTCTGCAAATGGTGTAGTATACATATTGTTCGCAGGAGTGGCGGAATTGGCAGACGCGCACGGTTCAGGTCCGTGTGGTGGTAACACCTTGAGGGTTCAAGTCCCTTCTCCTGCATTGAAAAGTGCGAAGCAGAACACAAGCGGTTTCTGCTTCGCATTTTTGCGTATCAGATAGCGTAAAACAATGCATAGGCGGTTCGGGTGAAAAAGAATTTTCACCATCCTGATTTGAATGCCCGCTGAAGCGGGCAGATGGGAGTAAGTGTTTGGAGTAAGTGTTTTTTCTGAGCATTTTTCTGAGCAGGGCAAATTAATGCTTGACGGGATTCTCAAAATGTGTTATCCTGTCCCCAAGTTAAGAGGGAGTAGTTATAAAGGTGTAATCAACATACCCCGGTACAAGAATTTGTCGTGGTTACACACTTCTATGGCATTGTAGAAGAACAAGACTTTTAGCACATAGGATATGTGTTAGAGGTCTTTCTTTTTTACTATGAACAGGAGATGTGGGGCGATTGGCCGAGGCTCCCGGAATGGAGGACACTATGCAGATCATATTACAGCTTTTGTTACTTACAGTGGGATTTGTCATGTTAATCAAGGGTGCAGACTGGTTTGTGGACGGGGCGTCCAAACTCGCGGATCAGCTTGGGATTCCCCAGCTGGTGATCGGCCTGACCATCGTGGCCATGGGAACCAGCGCTCCCGAGGCGGCAGTGAGCATCAACTCAGCCCTCAAAGAAAACGCCGGCATTACCATCGGCAATGTGGTGGGCAGCAACATTATGAATGTGCTGGTAATTTTGGGGCTTACAGCGGCCATTCGGGCCATAGAGGTGAAGAAATCCACAATCCGCTATGAAATTCCGTTTACCGTTCTGATCACGGTGGTTTTGGCTCTGCTGGGTCTTGCGGACAATACGGTCAACCGCCGGGACGGTGTGATCCTGTGGGGGCTGATGCTTGTGTATTTGCTGTATTTGCTGCGGATGGCCAGGAAAGGGCAGGATGTGGTGGAGGATGTGCCTCAAATTACGGAAAAGGATACGCCGCTGCGGTTGATTCTGCTCATAATTATTGGCGGCATACTCATTGTCTGGGGGGCGGATGTGACAGTAAACGCGGCCACTGAATTGGCGTATTTGTTTCATATGGATGACAGGCTTATCGGTCTGACCATTGTGGCTTTTGGAACCTCCCTGCCGGAGCTTGTGACCAGCGTCACCGCCGCCGTTAAGGGCAAGGCGGATATCGCTGTGGGAAATATCGTGGGCAGCAACATCTTTAATATCCTGTTTGTAGTGGGTACGGCGGCTCTGATCACGCCGGTGGATTACAGTGCCAATTTCCTGGTGGATACCATCGTGGCAGTGGGAGCCATGGTACTTCTGCAGATATGTGTGCTGCCCAAGAAGAAGCTGGGACGTCTGGGCGGCGTGGTGATGCTGGCAGGATATGCGGCGTATTTTGTCTATCTGATTCAATAGGCGGGGCGTATACTGACAATTTCAGGCCAGCTTGGGAACGCCGGGGCAGGGGCTGCTGACAAGCTCCGCCCCGGCGTTTTTAGGGGGGAGTTTTCTTCCTGGCCTGTAGCTTGTTTAGAATGTATAGTCAACGGCAGATATTACGTTTTCGGCCTTGCGAAAGCTCCCGTATATGTCTTTTGTAAGGCCGAAAGCCCCTTATAAGAATTATTTGGGAAATAATAGAAAAAAGGTTTGACACAGGAAATAATATCTAGTATGATTCTTAATAGGGAAAACGTTTTCCAAGGCATAATAGGCATACGGAAAACAATATCATAGGATCAATTGATAGATGCGGAACTCAAATAGGCTATTGTGAAGCGTTCTCCGCAAGTGACGTGGCTGGTCAATATATACAAAAACGGGCTTGGAAGTAAATTTG
>CAMWSA010000557.1 GCA_947176785.1 uncultured Lachnospiraceae bacterium | reverse complement strand
CCGTTTGACATTATTTTCTTTGACATACAAATGGCCGGCATGAATGGCATTGAAGCTGCAAAAGAAGTAAGGGAAAAGACCGCATCCACTGTTTTGATATTCATTACGGGCATAAAGGAATATGTATTTGAAGCCCTTGACATATATGCGTTCCACTATTTGTTAAAGCCTGTCACAGAACAGAAATTCACGGAAGTTTTTAAACAGGCACTAGAGGAAGCCAGGCTGCGGAAAATGCGCCGGAAAAAGCAGCTTTTTATCAATACAAGGAACAAGGGGATTACCATAGACGCAGACGATATCCTGTATATTGAGAGCGTATCAAGGAAAGTAGAAATTCACACCACGCAGGAAGTCATTGAAGCTTACGGAGCACTTAGCGAACTGGAAACGCAGCTTGGCGGGACATTCTACCGTTGCCACCGGGGGTATCTTGTGAATATGGCGCATATCAAGGAATACAAAAGCGACTGCATAACGCTTATGGGTGGAAATACCGTCTATTTGACAAAGAAAAAATACGGCGAATTTGTAAATGCATATATGTGGTACTTGCAGAACGGAGGAGCTTCCAGTGTATAGTCTGACAGATTTTATTTTTACAGTTTTTACAGTGGTTTCCGTCCTGCTTCAAGGGTACTGCCTGCAATATTTTTTAGGGAGTTTTTTGGAGGGCAGGACAAAAAGCCGTTTACATGGGCTTTATGTAACGGCTGCTTATGGGCTGTCACGGCTATGTATCTACTGGCTTCCCCCAACAGGATATGAAAGTGTAAAGACAGTTTGGAAAACGGCACAATTCCTTTGTATTCTGCTTGTTATAGCAATGTGTTTTTATAAGGCGTTTCATGTGGTTACGCTCTTTCTTGTGGCTGCTTTCCGTGCAATCGCTGATATTAGTGCTTTCGTAGTGCTTATCCTGCTTGATAAACCAGTGGATAAAATGCTTATGGTATGGAACTTGTGCTTGGAGAAAGGGATTATCACTTCCGAAAAAACCTTTGAAACAGTAATAAATGTTAGTGTAATCGGAAATCAGATTTTTCGGGAAGCTGCGCTTGTTCTGTTGCTGTACCTATCACTGAAAGGGATTGTACGCAATTATAGGGAAAAGGACTATGCTATCCATAGGACAGAACTGTTATCTATTCTTACCCCGGCTGTGATAAGCCTGCTGTTATGTGCGCTGCTTCGTACTATCTTATTTACGGTAGAAGAAAATGGTGTGGAAATGGTGTATGATAAATACCCGCTGTTATTGGTAATCCTTCCGTCAATCCTGCTTTTGTCGCTGCTGTCTATCCTATACGGTGTGAAGCTGTTCCAGGATACGGTTTATCTGAACAGGGAACGGAGTAACAGGATTGTACTGGAAAAGCAGATAGGAAGTATGCAGGAGCATATAGCGGAAATGGAGCGTATCTATTCCAGTATACGGAGCATGAAACATGATATGAAAAATACGCTTTCCGTTGTCCTGCGGCTTGCCGCTGAAAAGGGGGAAAGTGAAAATGAAGAACTGCAAACCTATCTGTCGGAACTGAACCAGACTCTTGACATTCAGGACTTCCGCTTTAAGACAGGAAACAGCGTGATTGACACGCTGCTCAATATGAAATACCATGAAGCACTGCGCATGGTACCGGACTTGCAGGTAGATGTAAAGAAACTGCTTCTTCCCCGTGACCTGGCTATCCAGAGTTATGACCTGGGCGTTATCTTCGGCAACGCTTTAGACAATGCAATGGAAGCGTGCCGGAAGCTAAAGGAAAAAGAGCCGGAAGCGAAAGCATTTATCCGGTTGTCGTCTCTCCGAAAAGATAAGCTGTTAATCTTCAAGATAGAAAACAGTTTTGACGGAAAGCTGAAACAGAAACGGCAGACAGGGCTTCCCGAAACGGACAAAGCGGACAAAAAGGTACACGGGATAGGGCTTGCCAATATTAAAAATACGGCAGAGAAATATCAAGGCACAATGGGTTATAAGGCAGATGGAAGGGTGTTTGTCCTTTCCGTGATGATGAAAAATGAAAGGCACATGGAGAAATGACAATGGGTTATGGGTGACTGCACAATGACAGGTAAACCGTCATTAGCAGTATCAAACAACAATAAAGCATCAATTTCATCAAGGAGGAAAAACGATGGCAATTACAGGTATTGGAAACAATCACAACAATGTGCATGAGAGTACATATGCTGCACAGAAAAAGGAGGCGGCAAAGGAAACAGGGACGAAAGATACTACACCTGCGCAGGCAGGGAATACGAAGAAAGCCGGAACGGACAGCATATCAGACTATTATTCCTATTTACAGAAGAATTATGATTGTATGTCAAATGGAAATGTATCAATATCCAGTGAGTATTTGAAGAAGTGTTCAGGCAATTCTGCAAAAGCAAAGGAACTGGAAGATTTTTTGAAAAAATTCCCGAACTAGAAAAGCAGGGATATGAACAGCTTTCAGCGCAAAATAAGGCTTTGGGCGGAACAGTAACCTATTATCAACAGACATGGATGGTCAACAAGGACGGAAGCATACAGAGTACTGTATATTCTGTTACCGAAACAGGAATGACCAATGCAGAGAGAATGAAGAAGAACATGGACGAACGCTTAGAGAAACAAAAAGAGAAGAAAGAGGAAGAAGAAAAAGTAGAGGAACAGAAAGAGGAAAAAGCGGAGCAGGCTGAAAAGTTGAGTAAAGATACAGAGAAAATTTTTGTGTCGGAAGCAGCGGAGCTGGATATCTCTGTCAAGTATGTGGAAGCTGAAGCTGAAT
>CAMWSA010000556.1 GCA_947176785.1 uncultured Lachnospiraceae bacterium | reverse complement strand
ATCCTGTCCTGTACATATGGAATAAGCCAACTGGAGAGTCTGGCTGAGAGCGGCTATAAGATCGACCTAAACCAGGGGATGGATGCCCGGCTGGTGGATGATCGGATAGCCAGTATTCTGGCAAAGATAGATTGGATTAGATTTATCAGATTTTCCTGCGACCAAAAGGCCCAGATAGATCCGGTCAAAGAGGCAATAGGCCACCTGGGGAGATATGGGGTAAAACCGTACCGAATATTTGTATACTTACTGGTCACAGCGAATATCCAAGAAGCAGCGGAGCGGGTGGAGGCATTAAAGACATACAAAAACATCAACATATACGCCCAGGCGGAAAGAAATGGGAGATTAGGGATCGTGCCAAGTGCGGCCCAGTTGGAATTTCAACAGCGCTACATATATAGCGGATGCTATAGAGCAGAGACTTGGACACAATACTGCAAAAGGAAAGGATTGGAATTTGTCCAATGAAAGCAATCTTTAAATACCCGGGAAGTAAATGGGGCATAGCAGACTGGATCATCAGCCATTTCCCGGAACACCACAGCTATTTGGAGCCATACTTTGGTAGCGGGGCAATACTGTTTAACAAACCCAGATCCAATATTGAGACAGTAAATGACCTGGACGATAACGTGGTCAACCTGTTTGAGTGGATTAAGAGAGACCCGGAGCGCCTGGCCTATGAGATATATTGGATCCCATATGCCCGGGCAGTCTACGAGGACGCTTTTGCATCCGTCCCGCAGGATAGCCTAGGAAAGGCCGTGAATTTTTACATACGGCTCAACATGGGGCACGGATTTAGGACCACTGGCGAGAAGGTAGGCTGGAAGAATGACATCCAGGGCCGGGAGAGAGCCTATGCAGCGCAGGACTGGGTAAATTTACCAGAAAAGATCATGCAGGCGGCGCAGCGGCTACGTGGAGTACAAATAGAGAATCGATCGGCACTTGCCCTGATCCAGCGATTTAATTATTCAAATGTGTTAATCTACGCCGATCCGCCCTATGTCCTATCTACCCGCCATGGCAAGCAATACCGGCATGAGATGGATGACAGGCAGCAGGCCGATCTGCTGGATGCCCTGCTGGCCCATAAAGGTCCGGTCATGCTGTCCGGATACGACAACGACTTGTACAATGACAGGCTGCAAAGCTGGTGCCGAGAAGAGATAGCATCCCAGAACATGTCCGCAGCCAAAACCCGAGAAGTCCTATGGATGAATTTTAAGCCAGAAGGCCAAATGCGGATAGAAGATTATGAGGGTGTTATACCATGAAACAGTACATAAAAGAAATGAGGATGATTTTATGATAAACGGAGAAATATTAGTGGACAACTTCGCCGGTGGTGGTGGGGCCAGCACCGGCATAGAAATGGCTACCGGGATTAGTGTGGACATAGCTATCAACCATGACCCGGAAGCTATCAGGATGCATAAAACCAATCATCCCGGCACAAAGCATTATTGTGAGAGTGTTTGGGAGGTAGACCCGGTACAAGCCTGCGGCGGCCATCCGGTGGCCTTGGCCTGGTTTAGCCCGGACTGTAAGCACTTTTCCAAAGCAAAGGGCGGCAAACCCAAAGACAAAAATATCAGGGGCCTGGCCTGGGTAGCCCTGCGGTGGGCCGGAACGGTAAGGCCCAGAGTAATCATGTTGGAAAACGTGGAGGAGTTCAAGACCTGGGGGCCGCTGAACCGGCGACATAGGCCAATCAAGGCAAAGAGGGGAACGACATTTAAAAGATTTGTCCAACAGCTGGAACACTTGGGCTATCAGGTGGAACACCAGGAACTGGTAGCGGCAGACTACGGGGCACCTACCATGCGCAAGAGATTTTTTCTGATCGCCAGATGTGACGGAAGGCCAATATCCTGGCCGGAGCCGACGCACGCACCGATGGACAGTCTTGATGTGGCAGCAGGTATCAAGCCGCCATATTTAGGGGCATACACCCAGATAGATTTCTCCCTGCCGTGCCCCAGTATTTTTGACACAGCGGAGGGGATCCACGAAAAATACGGAATACGGGCAGTGCGTCCACTGGCTCCTAAGACCTTAGAGCGGATTGCCAGAGGCTTGAAAAAGTTTGTGTTGGAAAATCCGGAGCCATTTATTATACAGTGTAACCATGGTGGGGAGCGTAAACCCCAGAACATCCGGGAACCGATGCCAGTCATTACAAGTAAGCACGGTTTCGGACTGGTGAAACCTTACATAGTCCAGATAGGGCAGACAGGATTTACAGCTGATCGGAGCAAAGATGTACGGGAGCCGTTGACAACCATTGTCAGTAAAAACGAGCATTGCTTAATCGAACCAGTACTTTCTCCTTACATCATGTGCAACAACGAAAATAATGTCGGAGCCAGCGTCAAAGATGGTTTGCCGACAATCACAACCGGAAACCACAATTTTGTTGCTGCGCCAACATTGATCCAATACCATTCCGAAACAAAAGATGAAGTCAGGGGGCAGGGAATCAAAGAGCCTATCATGACAGTGGATGCATCAAACAGATATGGACTGGCGTGTTCATTTCTGAGTAAGTTTTATAGTACCGGGACCGGGCAGGATGCACGTGAACCGCTTGGGACAGTCACATCAGATGCCGGAGGTGGACATTTTGCCGAGGTAAGAGCATTTCTGATTAAATATTATGGGAGAGGCACAGGGCAGGACATCAAGGAACCATTGGCCACTTTGACAGCACAAGATAGATGTGCGCTTGTCACCATAGCTGGGGTAGACTACCAGATTACAGATATTGGCCTACGGATG
>CAMWSA010000555.1 GCA_947176785.1 uncultured Lachnospiraceae bacterium | reverse complement strand
GGATGCAGCAGGGCCTGCAGGCGTTATTGCAGTCGAAGCTGCGGGGGAGGCTGGAGCAGGCCCAGGCCCAGGGGTATGAGAAGCTGTTAAAAGCCCATGTGTCGGATTACCGGGAACTGTTCGGCCCTACCCGCCTGGAACTTGAGTGGGATCACCGGGCCGAGCAGCTGCCCACAGACAAAAGGCTGGAGCAGGTGGATCTGGGGCTGGCCCCGCTGTATTTTGACTATGGCCGCTATCTGCTGATCGCCTGCAGCCGTCCGGGCGGACTGCCAGCCACCTTGCAGGGGCTGTGGAACAAGGATATGACGCCTCCCTGGGGCGGAAAATTCACCGTCAACATCAATACGGAGATGAACTATTGGCTGGCGGAAAACTGTAACCTGTCCCAGTGTCATATGCCTTTGTTTGATCTGATCCGGGCCATGGTGCCAAACGGGCGCAGGACGGCCAGGGAGATGTATGGCTGCAGAGGGTTCGTGTGCCATCACAACACGGATATCAATGGGGATACGTCTCCCCAGGATATGTGGATTCCCGGCACTTACTGGGTCATGGGGGCGGCGTGGCTGTGTACTCATCAGTGGACGCATTACCGGTACACCCGGGATGTGGGGTTTTTAAAGGAGCAGTTCCCCATCATGTGCGAGGCGGCACTGTTCTTCCTGGATTTTCTGGTGGAGGATGGCCCCTATCTGGTGACCTGCCCTTCCGTGTCACCGGAAAATACTTATATCCTGCCAAACGGAGAAAAGGGGGCCAACGGTATCGGTGTCACCATGGACAATCAGATCCTGCGGGATCTGTTTGGGCAGTGCCTGGAGGCGTATCAGGTGCTGACGGAGCAGGAGGCATGTGACAAAACGGTGATAGCCGCGCTGGAAGAGGCGGAGATCCGCGATCTGCCCGCCTTTATCCGGCAGGTGGAGGAGACCAGGGGGAGGCTGATTCCCACCCGGATCAGCGACAGGGGTACGATCCTGGAGTGGAGACAGGACTATGAGGAGTGGGAGCCGGGCCACCGGCATATTTCTCATCTGTACGGCCTGCATCCGTCGGAGCAGATTACCATGGACGGCACGCCCGGACTGGCCCGGGCGGCCAGGGCCACTCTGGAGCGCCGCCTGGCCCATGGAGGAGGCCATACAGGCTGGAGCCGGGCCTGGATCATCAATCATTATGCCAAGCTGTGGGACGGCAACACCGCCTACCGGCATATAGAGCAGCTGCTCGGCAAGTCCACCTATCCCAATCTGTTTGATAAGCACCCGCCCTTTCAGATTGACGGTAACTTCGGCGGTGCTGCGGCCATGGCGGAGATGCTGGTGCAGAGCAGCAGTCAGCGGGTGGTTCTGCTGCCCGCCCTGCCGGACGTATGGAAAAGCGGCAGCGTCAGAGGGCTGCGGATACAGGGCAATGCGGTGATAGACCTGTTCTGGAAGGAGGGCGTGCTGGAAAGCTGCCGGATTCAGGCAGGCAGCGACCTGGATACCCATATCCGGTATGGGGAATTGCTCCTGCCGCTGCGTATGGCGGCGGGAGAGAGCGTCACCCTTACGGCGGCAGATTTTCGGAAGTGAGGAAGCCGTGTGCGTTGACCCGCAATGGTCTGCACAAGTGATGAGAGGATCCTTCCTGTACGACATATTGTCCGGTTATGTGACATATACTGCACAGGAATCGGAAAATCGTAACGTCCGTCAATCCAGTGATACAATTTTGCACACAAACCGGATAAACGGCATGGCTGGCTGTGTAAGCTGACCGGCAGGAATAGAATGCCGTTTAAATTGAACCGGGCAGGCCAGGTTATCTTCCGGACATGCGCGGGTAAGAAAGTATATTAAAACAGCAGGCGGGGCCGGGATATTCCCTGTTCCGGTTCCGCCTGCGCACATGAGGAGTCTATGAGGATATTACGGAAAATAAAGCCCTTGCAGGGGGCGGCGGGAGAGGAAGTTCACGGTAAAGCCCGCGGGAAAATACAGATAAACGGCGGACTGGTGGCCGCATGGGCTATTCCCGTCGTGATTATGCTGGCCATTTTTTTCATCAAGTCCATCTATCCCTTTGGCGGCAGGAGCTTTTTATATATGGACATGTACCACCAGTACATGCCTTTTTTCAGTGAGTTTTATGATAAGCTGCGGGAGGGGGGAAGCTTTGCCTATACCTGGAATGTGGGGATCGGCTCCAATTTTCTGGCGCTCTATGTATACTACCTGGCCTGCCCGCTGCATTTTCTGGGGGCGCTGATACCCAAGGCATACATCATGGAGTTTCTGAGTTACCTGGTGGTGTGTAAGGTGGGACTATGCGGTCTGACGGCCTGTCTGTATTTGCAGCGCCATTTTCATACCCGGTCTATCAGCTGCGTGGCCTTTTCCTGCTTTTATGCCCTGTCCGGTTTTATGGCGGCCTACAACTGGAATATCATGTGGCTTGACCCGGTGATTTTGCTGCCTCTGGTGCTGCTGGGACTGGAGCGGCTGGTAAAAGAGGGGCGCTGCGGACTGTATTGCGTGGCTCTGGCCCTGTCCATCTATACCAATTTTTATCTGTCCATCATGGTCTGTATTTTTCTGGTATTATATTTTCTGGTACTGCTTTTTACGGAGAGACGGAGTGTGAAGATCCTGGGGGATTTCACTCTATTTTCCCTGCTGGCCGGGGGAATGGCGGCGGTGCTGCTGGTGCCGGAGGTCTGTGCCCTGCTGGCTACAGATTTCGGGCACAGTTCATTTCCGGCGGAGGTAAAGACCTATTTTTCCGTGCTGGCAGAACTGGCTAGGC
>CAMWSA010000554.1 GCA_947176785.1 uncultured Lachnospiraceae bacterium | reverse complement strand
GTCTTTTTCTAACACAAATTCCGTCACTTGCTTAAAAGAGTTTCGCAATTACCTAGGATTGCTGGCGGCTTTTGATTTGTATGATCCGTAAAAAGTGGGGGAATCCATAAGACTGGAATATTAGAAGCCCCATGAAATAGGGCTTAGAGATACCAAGAGGCTATATGGAAGAATTGGAGGGGCAAGATGGAAATACAGAGAATTAACGAGTATGTGGATGAGCGGTTTGACCAGGAGGTTCTGCGGCAGCATGGGGCTTTTCTTGTGGACGGGCATCCCTGTAGCTTTCGGATTGTAGACGGGCATTCGGCGAAAGTTTATTATCACGATTACACGGATATGGAGGAAATACTGGATACTTTTCGGTTCTATGCGGGCCATATCAGCCAGTTTTACACAGAGGACGGCCGCCTGCTGAAAGAATATGAGGATGTGAAGGTGTTTGATCTGCCTATTGGGCAGATCCAGCCCTCTCAGTTCTATGTGGATCAGGATAAACTTCGGGCAGTGGGCAGCTTCATCCAGGGACCGGAGGACATTGTGATCCCTGTGCTGGAGCATGAGGGGCGCTATGTCTCGGCAGACGGGCATACCAGGCTCTATCTGGCCTGTCAAAGAGGTTATGGATGTGTCAGGGCATTTCCGGAAAAAGACGCAGGGGGCTATCTTCTGGAGTTTGTGCGGGAGGCCCAAAACCGGGGCGTTTTCCATGTGGAGGATTTGAAGAAGCTCCCCCATGAGGAGTATGAGGTGAAGTGGAATCAGTTCTGCGATGATTTTTTTGGCAGGGAAAGTTAACGTGTTGTAATATTGGCTGACATCGTTATAAATTGCAGATGGGGAGAAATGGATAAGCCATGATAGAATATTGTATCGCGACAGGTGAAGATATGGAACTTCTGATGAGCAGCAGGCTGGAAATGCTGCGGGTGGTCAATAAGCTTCCGGCAGCCTATGAATTTGACGCCGTGTTGGAAAGGGAGAGCAGGGAGTATTATGCCGCAGGGGATCAGACCACTATTCTGGCGATGGAGCAGGAGGAGGTCATTGGCTGCGCAACCCTGTGTTATATCAGGATGATGCCTACTTTTTCACACCCTACGGGAAAGCGGGCGCATCTGATGAATGTGTACACCAGGGAGCAGTACCGCAGGCAGGGTATCGCCGCCCGGATGGTGGAAATGCTGATCCGGGAGGCCAGGGACAGAGGCGTCACCGAGATCAGCCTGGATGCCACGGAGTCGGGGAGGCTTTTGTATGAGAAGCTGGGTTTTACGCCGTCTCAGGAGTGTATGGTTTTAAGCCTTAGGGACTGACGGGCCGATGGAGCCGGAACAGAGGGATATCGTAGGCAAAGAGGAAGTATAGCTAAGAGAAACCGGATGTACACGAAGAGGCAGGTTTAGGGGTCGGAGGAGGAATACATGACGCTTCAGCAATTAAAATATATGATAACTGTTGCGGAAACAGGAACCATTACGGAGGCGGCAAAAGAACTGTATATATCTCAGCCGAGCCTTTCCGGGGCCTTAAGCTTGGTCTATTGGCGGGATGTGCATGAACAGTTTTTCCTGCGGGAGCCGGAAGAGGCTGGTCTGTGCTTTGACCAGGACATGCTGGTGGTATGCAAAGAGTTTGCATGTGTATATACTCCGGCCCTGTGTTCTTGTAGGGAACATGCGGAACGGAAGATCTGGTGATCTTAAATAGGAGGAGATAAAGTGAGTGACATAGGAGAGAGAATTCGGGCACAGCTGTGGGAAATGCAGGATGTGGGGTATAGGGATTTTCATGCGAAGCTGATTCCCACGGTGGCTCCCGAGGCAATCATCGGGGTGCGCACCCCCCAGCTGCGGGGGTATGCCAGGAAGCTGGCAAGGGATCCAGAGATTGGCGATTTTCTGGCGCAGCTTCCCCACCGATATTATGATGAGAATAACGTGCATGCTTTTGTGGTGGAACAGATCAAGGATTATGGGGAATGCCTGGCGCAGACGGAGCGCTTTCTGCCCCATATTGACAATTGGGCTACCTGTGATATGATGGCACCCAAGGTATTTGCCGGGCATAAGGAGGAATTGCTGGAGCCTGTACAGAGATGGATTGCCTCATCGGAAACCTATACCATCCGCTATGGGGTTGGGATGCTGATGCGTTTTTATCTGGAGGAGGACTTTCGGCAGGAGTATCTTCAGTGGGTGGCGGAGATCAGTTCGGAAGAGTACTATGTAAACATGATGCGGGCATGGTATTTTGCCACGGCCCTGACTAAGCAGTATGAGGCGGCGATTCCTTATCTGGAGGAGAAGCGCCTGGATGGGTGGACCCACAACAAGACGATCCAGAAAGCCTGCGAGAGTTACCGGGTGACGGCGGAGCAGAAGAAGTATTTAAGGGGACTAAAGGTATAGACATTAAGTGGGGAAATCCATAAAGCCGGAGACTAAGAAGCCCAGAGAAATAGGGTTTAGGGATTCCGGAAGGGGACTGGTCGGTTTGAGAGGCTTGGCGAGAGAGAGGGAAAAGTATGGCTACATTTGCAGAGCAATTCATTGAAATACAAGGAAAGGAATACACTTTCCGCAGTGCCCGGAAAGAGGATGCACAGAAGCTGGTGTCATATCTTGGGCAGACCACGGCGGAGACACCCTATCTGCTCAGAGAGCCGGAGGAGGTGACGCTTTCCGTGGAACAGGAGCGAAACTTTATCATGGAAAAGGAGGCGCAGGAGCGGGAATTGATGCTGCTTTGCTTTGACGGGGAGAGGCATGTGGGAAATTGCTCTGTTATTGCAG
>CAMWSA010000553.1 GCA_947176785.1 uncultured Lachnospiraceae bacterium | reverse complement strand
CCCATACAAAATAAGATCATTCTGCGTCTGGCCATTCACATCCAGGCTGTCCACAACAAAATTTTCCCCAGTAATCTTAAATGTAACTCTTACATCAGCCCGTTCTCCAAGATATTCACACGTTCCGGCAAACGCAACATAAGAGTATCCGTCGGCCTTATATTTGCTCCATTCAGCATTGTCAAAGAAATTTTCAAAAGCCTCTTCCACTGTTACTGATTCGCTGTACTGGGACAGATACGACTGCCGAACCTCCACTCCTGGTTTCATAATATACTGTAGTCCGCCTGGAAGCGTATCCTCCAGAGCGAAAGCAACAATAATGACCGCGCCTGCCGCAGACAATACAAATTTAGCTGCTTTCCGTTGTCGTTCCGTTGATTTTAGGGACTTCAATTCTTTTTCTGCATCAAACGGCAGATTTGGATTGAAAAATTTGTTTATGTATCTGCGGACTGCCATCGCCTCCCGCAAGATCGTACGGATTTTTTCATCATTATCTGCAGCACTATAATTTAGAAATGCCCGGCCGTCTTCATCAAATACTACTGGATACACTGTATATTTCCCATCAATCAGGCACTCCCCTTTTGTACCATACCGCACTCCTTTGAAATAAGGGTAATTGAATTTCCCGCTAAGCGTTTCAAGCAGAGTCTTGGAAGTCATGCCTTTTGGCAGCTGGAGTTCTTTTGAACTCCTGTTATAAATAAACTGTGTGGCATAATTTGCACCCCAATATTGATAGACAAAATAAATACATGCCGGAATGATAATGAATGCAGTTAACGATGAACACATAAACTTTAAAAGTAAAAGCATAAGTAAAATGGCGCCTGAAATAATAAATAACTTTTTATTCAGTGCCTGCGACATAAATTCGTCCCACAATTCACTAAAGCCAAAACTATCATACAGCCCGTTAGAATCCTTATTGGAATTTGGTTTAAATGCAGACGGATGGCCAAAAGATGTCCGCAGGACGTACAAGTATCACTTTCAGCATCCAAAACTGCACCGCATGCCCTGCAGTGTGGGATAATATCTGCAATCTGCCCTGATTGATTCGTAAATGAAACATCTGCCCCGGCTTTCGTAAACATGTGCTTAATAAATTCAGCATCTTCCATCGTTACATTCTTTTTTAATACCACAGGCACTTTTTCCAACAGTGCCTTACCCTCGCCAATTTCCATTCCCATCCACTCATGAAGTGCTGCGATAACCCGGATCTTTGAAGCTCCCGCATTCATAAGTGTTATATCAAACCCAGTTACTGTCACTCCATCATCCGCAGCATCAAAATCTGATTTCTGCATCGTATTTTCACTGGCGGGATCAGCCGCATCTAATTGCGGTACTGTTTCATTGATCAGCCTTGCACCGCATTTTTGACAGAGTACCCCTCCATCTACTGCTTTCATACCGCATTTCGGACAAAACATGTTTACCCCTCCTCATTATAATTCTTTAAATAATATTCCATAGCTGCCTGCAGTATAGGGGCTGTCCTGATCAGACAAGCATGCCCAAAAAATCCCGCTGCGCGGCCATCCATCATGAATCCATTGCGCACCGCATCAACAATATACAGCATTTGCCCGGTCTTAGAATCAGGCCTGATACAGATTGTTGCCAAACTCTTTTTCTTCGGACCAAACTCACAGCAGAGCTTAGTTCTATTGGGTGCATCTGATAATATTTCCCCAACAGCTGCAAGCAAACCTTCTTCTGTCAGGTATCCAAATTTATGGAAATATGGGGATACCTGTCTCATATTTTCATTGAGAAACAATAAGAATTCATCAGGGTTAATCTGCCGGTCAAATCTTCCGGAAAATTTTTCACGGTAATTCATCCTGATAATCCCGCTTGTTATAAACAATGCTGTATAACCGAATAATCCACCAAAAATCAATATTACGAGCAGCCATTCCATAAGGTCTCTCCCTACTCCCAATTTAAACCCGATAACCGACGAAATACCGAAACATATCCAAACAAATCTCCATGGTTTACTATTTGTCAAAAGATCATCCGCCGATTGAAATTTTGTTGTTTCACGGACATGGTTATCTACAAACATTTTAAAATCGCTCCCATTACTATTTGCAGCATGTCCTGTTTCAATCTTCTGAACGGTTACTGTGCCATTTTTCTGCATCTGCCTATTTGTTTCCCCATGTTCATTAGCTGCAGCAGATGTATCTACAGACCATAAACCGTTATCACCATATACTATTTTTGTACCACACTTATGGCAGAAAGAAGCCCCCTCTGCCAGCTGTTCTCCACATTTGTGACAAAACATAATTTAGTTCTCCTTCTTCTGTATTCACGTTTTGTTATTCTCAGTCTTACATCATCAAACTTCCACTAAAATCATTCAGATTCATCTTCACTTATACGTTTGCGCAGCATCCCCTCAATAAACTTTACGGTATAGCCTCCGGCTCTGGCAATCTTAGCACGTTCACGTCTGTCATTCGTCTGTTTTGCCAGGTCTGCTATAAATTCCGGACGGTACAGCCGTATCGGACAGTCAATCTTATCGCCATGAAAATATTTAAACAATTTCAGCATGGCATCACGCCCGATCAGCTCATATAGTTCCAGATAGCTGTCATTCAGCGCTTCCGCTTCATTTCCGTCTACATTGAATGCCTTGTAGATTGTTGCCTCGTCTGAATTGTCCAGGTCAATGTCAATCATAACTCCACCTCCTCGTTTAGCTGTAAGCATAACATTTTGCGCTTACTTAAATCCAGTCTTCTAAAGGTGCTTTATAATCACCTTTATATG
>CAMWSA010000552.1 GCA_947176785.1 uncultured Lachnospiraceae bacterium | reverse complement strand
ACTTCTGCTGCCAGGAGATCAATGTGCTGCGGAAGGGGGCGTTGTCGTCATAGTTTGCCTCCAGCTGCCGGGTGGAATTCTCGATATGGAATTCCTCCGGAAACTCTACCCTTGTCTTTTCACCCAGATCATAATCCAGCTTCCGGAAGGTCTGAGGGCTGAAGATCCGGATTCCATACCAGAGTACGGAGGGCAGGAGAAGCATTCCCATAAATATGCAGATTTTGATGATTTGTCCTGTTTTTTTCACTAAAACTCCCGTCTGCCCGCTTTAGCGGGCGTTTTAATCAGGATGGCGAATATTCGCCCCAACTCCCGTCTGCCCGCTTTAGCGGGCGCTTGAATCAGGATGGCGATGTATTCGCCCCAACTCCCGTCTGCCCGCTTTAGCGGGCGCTTTACTTTTCTCTCTTTTAAAACTGGAAATAGATAAAGGGATTGTAGGTTCCTGCAATCACCCACAGTATACTGGCGGCCAGAACAACCATCTGAAGCGCAAAGGAATCAAATAGTTTCGTTGTCCTTTTTAGGGTCCTCTGTATGAAGCCGGCTCCCAGAAGACCAAAGGAAAGCGCCAAAAGTACCTGCATGGACAGGTAGGAGAGTACGCTGTACTGAGATGCCCCAAAGGAGAACAGCTGGCCCAGGTAGTGTTTGGCAACCATAAGGTTGTCCGAGCGGAAGAATACCCATCCCGTCATGACAAAGAACATTGTGTAGGCCCAGTTCAGGATTTTCAGGGGATTTTTTTGCAGCAGACGGCCCAGGAACAGCCGCTCCGCAACCAGAAGGACGGCATACATCAGTCCCCATATTATAAAAGTAAAATTGGCCCCATGCCAGATACCAGTGAGCAGGAATACAAACAGCAGGTTGAGGCAGGTTCTTGCCTGGCCCCTGCGGTTGCCTCCCAGAGGGATATATACGTAGTTTTTAAACCAGGAGGACAGTGAGATATGCCATCTGCGCCAAAACTCCTGGATGGACAGAGAGGTGTAGGGATAGTCGAAATTTTCCTTCCAGCGGAAGCCCAGCATACTGCCCAGTCCGATAGCCATATCGGAGTAACCGGAGAAATCATAATAGATCTGGAAGGTATAGGAAATCATCCCCAGCCATGCCAGCGCAGCCCCCAGCTGACTTATTTCCAGCGCCCAGATCTGATCAGCCACTTTCCCCAGTGTGTTGGCGATCAGAACCTTTTTTCCCATCCCAAAGCAGAAGCGCTTCACTCCATAAAGAAAATCCCGGGCGGATTCCTCCCGCGCCTTCAGTGCCCTGGCGATGTCGCTGTACTGCACGATGGGACCGGCGATCAGTTGAGGGAACAGGGAGATGTACAGGGCGAAATCCAGTATGTTGGTCTGCGGGGGAACCGTGTCCCTGTAGACGTCCACCACATAAGACATTGCCTGGAAGGTGAAAAAGGATATGCCGATGGGCAACACGATTTTCGCAATCTGCAGCGCTCCTGTTCCTTGCAGGGAGAACAGTTCGGACAGGAATTTTCTCTGCAGTATATTCCCGCGAAAAGCCATAACCGTCTCGACCATGGCTACCAGCATATTGAAATATTTAAAGAAAAACAGAATCAACAGGTTCAGGAGTACGGTGACGGTCAGTATGACCTTTCTGCCCCTGCCTTTTTTCCCGGACAGCAGGTATGCGCCGAAGAAATCCAGGAGGATGACTCCGAGCATAATCAGGATATAGGAAATGCCGCCCCAGGCGTAAAAAAACAGACTACAGGCCAGGAGGAAAAGATTTTTACACCGTATCCTTCGCTTTTCGGCGGAGAACGGCAGCCATGTCAAAAGGGCATTGCCCATAATCACAAAGGGCAAAAACACCCATAAAAATATCATAGAACTGAACAGCATGTTGCCACCTCGTTATTTAGAGTTCCGCAGATTCCCTCCCGTCACTCTCTATATTTTGAATATAAATCCGGAGTTATTTTAGCATATTTTTCATTTCTTAGCAATATTTTTAGGACTTGCTGTATAAACTTATAATAGTGGAATCCAGTAATTGTGAAAGCAGGGATAAGCTTGAGAGGAGAGTCCTATGTATAAGAAAGCGTTGGGGGTTATTGTTCTGGTACATATGTTGTTTCTGGCCGGGTATGTCTGCATTGCAGCCATTGGCGACAGCAGGCAGCTGGGCGAGCCTGTGGCAGGTGCCACTCTGGACCGGGCCCTGGTGGCGGATGAGAGCAGCAGCGCCATAGGGTTGGCCGACATGGCATCATCGGGGCAGCGGGTGGTGGACTATGGCACACTGGAAAAGCCGCCGGCCTACGAACTGGGGGAGGAGGATTACGATATCCTGCTGCGGATTGTGGAGGCGGAGGCAGGCGGGGAGGACGAGGACGGCAAACTCCTGGTGGCCAATGTGGTGCTGAACCGGGTGAACAGTGAAGCATTCCCGAACACGGTAAAGGAAGTGGTCATGCAGCGAAACGGCAGGGTCACGCAGTTCTCACCGGTGGCTTCCGGGCGGATCTGGAAGGTGGAGGTCAGCGAGGAGACCGTCGCTGCGGTGCAGCGGGCCATAGAGGGGGAGGACATCTCCCAGGGAGCTTTGTACTTTGCCTCCAGAAGATATGCCAACAGCGACAGTATGCGCTGGTTCGACCGGTGCCTGACCTTCCTGTTCAAGCACGGCAGACATGAGTTCTTCTTTTAGTCGTTGCATGAAGAGGGAATTTATGCTATAATCACTCCTGTGTTGAGAAGCGGAATATGGGAATTTAAATCAGTATATTCCCGGACGGCGCACTGATCAATATACGGACGCCAAAGCGGCA
>CAMWSA010000551.1 GCA_947176785.1 uncultured Lachnospiraceae bacterium | reverse complement strand
ATCCGGGCATACGCGATCCTGCGATGTCGGGTGGGCTCGGAGATGGGTCTACGAGACAGGACTGGGGGCGGGGGCAGTGACGGGCACAGGCCGTATCGCTCTCCTCTGCGTGGGCATACTCATAGCCGGGGCAGGTTCAACATGGATCACACGTTACACGTCCGGGAGCGTGGCCACCAGGATTCTCCAGGAGGTTAAGGATGACGCGGCGGCTCACATTACCAGGATAACCACGGAGTATATGACAAAAAACCGTTCGGGAGATATTCTGGCAAGGCTCACGGACGATGTGAACAGGGTCAGCAGCTTTGTGCAAAATGATCTGATCCTGGTAATTACCAATCCCTTTCTGCTTATATTCTATCTGCTGTATCTGCTGTATATAAATCCGGTGCTGTTTTTGATTTCCATAGTACCGCCATTGTTATGTCTGCCGCTGGGAGCCTCGCTGACGACAAAATTCAAGGCCGGTTCCAAGGCGTATATGCAGTACTCCGCAGAGATCATCAGCTCGTCGGCCGACATGATCGGCGGTATGGAAGTGGTGAAAAGCTGTTCTCTCCAAGCTGCTTTTTTGGAGGATTACCGTGAAAGCGTACAGAAAATGACGGATATGGCTGTCCGCAATGACCGGAATCAATCCATGGGGTTTGCGTTTTTCACGCTGTCGGGCACTCTCTCCTCCATACTCTGCCTGGTGGCGGGCGGGTGGTTCTGCCTGCAGGGGAAACTGACCATGGGCGGCCTGGTGGCGTTCTTCTCCCTTTTGCCGAAGATGGTGGAGGTCATCAATGACATGGCGAACAGAGTTTTTAACAGCAAGGTGGCTCTGGCGGCGGCGGAGAGGGTGTTTGAGATTCTGAATACGCCGGTGGAGCCCCAAGGGACCGTCAGGTCCGGCCTGGAGGATGCTCCCGCCATAGAGTTCAGAGATGTGTTTTTTTCCTACGAGGAAGGGGTTCCCGTGCTGGAGGGTGCCAGCTTTACAGTTCCCCGCGGCAAGACCGTGGCGGTGGTGGGTGCCAGCGGAGGCGGGAAAAGCACGCTGCTTCGCCTGCTGTGCGGATTTTACCGGCCACAGCGGGGGAGCGTCCTGGTGGAGGGGGTTAGACTGGACGATTGGGATCTGGAGGCGCTGCGCTCGCGTTTTTCCTATGTCTCCCAGCACGCTTATCTCTTTCCGGTGTCCTTGGGGGAAAATATCGCGCTGGGCAGGCCCGGAGCGGGTGGGGATGAGGTCCATATGGCGGCGGAGGCAGCCAACGCCGCCGGGTTTATATCCCAACTTCCGCAAAAGTACGACACTCTGGCGGGAGAGAGGGGATCGCGCCTGTCCGGGGGACAGGTGCAGCGGGTATCCATTGCCCGTGCCATCCTGAAAGACGCCCCCATACTGCTGCTGGACGAGGCCACATCGGCGCTGGATGTGCAGGCGGAGGCCGAGGTGCAAAAGGCCCTGGAGGAACTGGCAAAGGGCCGTACAACGCTGGTGGTCGCGCACAGGCTGTCCACGATCAAGGATGCGGATTATATCGTGGTCATGGAACAGGGAAGAGTGGCGGAGACCGGCACTCATGAAGAATTGCTGGAACGGGGCAGGGTTTATCCAAAGCTTTATTCCATGTATGCAGGAAGCTGAAAATGGGGGTTATTATGAATCGTGATAAAATAACAGCTGCAGGGCTGAAAAAATACCTGTCGCTCTTTGAAAAATCCGGCGGATACTGGTTCTGCCTGTTGCTGATCCCCGGCATAGATGTGTCTGTGAGCGCAATAGACGCACAGTTTTACCGGAGCATTATCAATGCGGTGATGGCCTCTGATATGGAGTTGTTTTACTCCGCCCTTTGGCTGGCCGGGATTGTCCTGGCCCTGGAAATGGTCAGACGGCTGGTGGTTTTTATATACATGTATCAGATACGTCAGATCATGAAAAGGCTTCGACTGCGGGTGATGGCGCATCTGTTCCGCCAGCCCATGTCCTATTTTGAGGGACATCACACGGCGGATTCCATACAAAAACTGTGTTTCAATGTGGAGGAGATCAAGAACTCCCTTGCCCAAACCCATCGGCAGGTCATAGGCCCCGTTATAATCGGCGGGGCCGCCATCGTAATCATCCTGGCGCTGGATCTGCGGCTCGGACTCATGGTGCTTGCACTCAGCGCAGTGTCGGTGCGGATAGACATGATTCTCACAAAGCCGCTTCGCGGTATAGCGGTGCGGATTCAGAAGCAGCTGGCCTCCTGCACGGAAAGACTGACCGATATACTGGCGGGGCTTGACATTATCAAGATGTTCCCGGGGGCAAGGGTGATGGTGGAAAAGTATTCCGGGGCCAATGCGGAGGTAACTGCGGACATCATGAAGCGGTTTCGCAGGATGTCCGATGTACAGGCGGCGGAGTGGGTATTCGGGTTTTTGTGCAATATTGTCATTCTGCTGATCGGTGTGTTCATGTCCTTTGCGGGCATGGTGGATTTCGGCACGGTGGTGGCGATTCTCAGTCTTCAGGACATGGTGGCATATTTTTTGAGCAACATCGGCAGCGCCTGGGGGTGCCTGATGGATTCCCTTGTTCTCGGAGACAGGGTGTTTGAGATACTGGATCAGCCGGCGGGGGAGGAGCTTCTCCAAATCGGCTGCGGGGCCGGGGAACAGCCTTCTTTTACGGAAGAGGACGGGATTGCCCTGGAAGGTGCCGTATTTTCCTATGACGGCAGTGAAAAGGTGTTGGACGGCCTGGACATTGCGGTGGGGAAGGGAAAGACGGCAGCGCTGGTGGGGGAGAGCGGCGGAGGCAAGAGTACGGT
>CAMWSA010000550.1 GCA_947176785.1 uncultured Lachnospiraceae bacterium | reverse complement strand
ACATAATTGCATTTATTATACTAAAAAGTCCTTCCTATCGTCAATAGCCGATTGCCAGGTTTGGTTCCATTCCATTTCCCTTATCAAAAAAGTGGATAATCTTTCCAAACTGTGATATGATAAATTCCGGAGATTAAGAATCCAAATACTGTCCGATGCCATATTGCAGGCCCCCTGCGGTATGCATTGAGAAAAGAGGTAATCATTATGGCAAAAACACTACCCAAAAGAGAGCAGGTGGCCCTGGAGGACACCTGGAACCTGAGTCTGATGTATGGAGGCCGTGACGCCTGGGAAGCAGACCTTGCGCTGGCCCAGGAGATGGGGAAGAAGCTGGCTGCCAGGGAAGGCCATGTCTGCGACAGCGCTCAGGATCTGCTTGACACCCTGCATCAGCAGACCGACCTGTACCGCAAGCTGGGCCACCTGGGCGTATACGTGTCCTGTCTCAGCGACCAGGACACCTCCAACGACACCCATCAGGAGATGAACCAACGCTTCTCCAGCATCGTGGCCGGCATCGAAAGCAGCATCTCCTTCATCACTCCCGAGATCCTGGAACTGGAGCCTGCCCGGCTGGAGGAATATTACAGGCAGTGTCCCGGCCTGGAAGCTTACCGGATCGACTTGGAGGATACCCTGCGCTTAAAGCCCCATATTTTGTCCAAGGAGATGGAGAAGCTGCTGGCGGATGCCTCCGAGATCTGCAATAATCCCGACCAGACCTACTCCATTTTCAGCAATGCAGACCTGAAGTTCCCCGAGGTGGAGGACGAGAACGGGGAGATGGTACAGATTACCCACGGGCGCTTTGTGCCTCTGGAGGAGTCCGCAGACCGCCGTGTCCGCAAAGAGACCTTCGAAAAGCTGTACGGCGTCTACAGGCAGTACTCCCGCACTTTGGCCAGCATCTACAGCGGCCAGGTAAAACAGCTGATCTTCCAGGCTCAGGCGCGCCACTATGACAGTACCCTGGAGGCGGCAGTGAACGCCGTCAACGTGTCCCCCCAGGTGTACCGGAACCTGGTGGAGACCGTGAATAAAAACCTGGACAAGCTGCACCGCTATGTGCGTCTGCGCAAGCGTCTGCTGGGCGTGGATGAACTGCATATGTACGACATCTACACCCCCATCATTGCAGGCGTGTCCAGGGATATCCCCTTTGAGGAGGCCAAAGAGACCGTGCTGAAGGCTTTGGCTCCCCTGGGAGAGGACTACCTGAAGGTAGTTCGGGAGGGCTTTGAAAACCGCTGGATCGACGTGTACGAGAACGAAGGCAAGCGCAGCGGTGCCTACTCCACCGGCTCCTACGACAGCTACCCCTACATCCTGTTAAACTACACCGGCAATATGGACAACCTGTTTACGCTGATTCATGAGATGGGGCACTCCATGCACACCTGGCATTCCAACCATGCCCAGCCTCCCATGTATGCGCACTACCGGATCTTCGTGGCCGAGGTGGCTTCCACCTGCAACGAAATCCTGCTGATGGAGTATCTGCTGGCGCACACCGCGGACAAGAAGGAGCGGGCCTATCTGTTGAATCACTATCTGGACAGCTTCAAGGGAACCGTGTACCGCCAGACCATGTTTGCGGAATATGAGATGATCACCAATCAGATGGCCGAGGAGGGCCAGAGCCTGACTGCGGAGGCATTGACCAGGGTCTATTATGATTTGAACTGCAAATACTATGGCCCGGATATGGTATCCGACCCTGAGATCGGCGTGGAGTGGGCGAGAATTCCCCATTTCTACTACAATTTCTATGTGTACCAGTACGCCACCTCCTTCTCCGCCGCCGTGGCCATCGCCCGGAATATATTGGAGGAGGGTGCCCCCGCCGTGGAGCGCTACCGGAAATTCCTCTCCGGCGGCTGTTCCATGCCCCCGGTGGAGTTGCTTAAGATCGCAGGCGTGGATCTGACCACGGCCAAGCCCATCCAGGATGCGCTGGACGTATTTGGACAGGTGATCGCGGAACTGGAAGAACTGACCAGGTAAGACCGCAAAAAAACTACGGCCCTCTTGGTTAGTGGATAAAAATCAAAAAAGCAACCGACTGCTTTGACGGGCAGGAGCGGTTGCTTTTCTATAGGAGCCCTCAAAACATACTCATTTGGGCAAAGGCGAACCGCGGAACGCATTAGCTTCCCCAGTGGCACATCCGCCGCAGCAGATTTCCCGCGTAATAGGTCATGGGCTCCGTGTGGGGATACAATGTCACCATTCGATATCCGTACAGGGCCACCATGCCGATGCAGATCATCACAAGCAGCCCTTTCCACAGCTTTTGCCGGGATTCCAGCACATAGCGGTCCAGGACGAAAACCGCCGCCAGTGCCAGCCAGGCATATCCAAAGGGCTGCAGCTGCCAGCTTTCCGCGAACCGCCCCCGGAAAATCAACAGGATACTCCTGGTGAGGCCACAGCCGGGGCAGGGCAAGCCCAGCAGTTCTCTGCTGGGGCACAGGCCATGGCCCAACAGGCTGACGCCCAGCACAATCCCTGCTGCCATCAGCAGGCCCGTCTTATAACTGTCCCAATCCCGCCTTATGGCCCTGCCGATCTCCTTTCCCGTCCGGATTTTTTCACCCCCCAATTTAGAACTGTGTCTACCGTATGTCATAAACGCTCCGCACCCTGAAGTCTTCCGCATCCCCCTCCAGGATCTGCACCCTCTTTTCCCCGGGGTTCATATCAAAATAATTGTCGGAAAGCTTTACATATCTGTCGCCGCCCCGAATCTCCACGGACTAGGCGAAATGCTCTGCCTGCACAATCAGGGAATCCCCCTCCCGCCTCAGGCACAAACCCGGAT
>CAMWSA010000549.1 GCA_947176785.1 uncultured Lachnospiraceae bacterium | reverse complement strand
CATCCCCACCATGCCCAGAAAGGTCAGCCCCTGTTCCTGGATTCCACTGCCCTGGGACAGGGCTCCCGCCCTTTGTCCCTGATAACCTTGTCCCGGCGCTTCCTGCCCATAGCCCCAAAAGCCGGTGCCCTGAGAGCCGCCCGGCCCCTGTACAGGATTTCCCACCCGCATGGCGATGGCCAGGGTGCGCAGCGCCTCGTCCGCCATCTTCTCCATGGCCTTGCGGATCTGCCGTGCGTGGCCGGGCTGCAGGGGCACGCACTGGCCCCGCACCATGATATGGGTGCAGCGCCCCAGCACCACATCCGGCGCGCCCTTAGTAAAAGTGATCCCTGTGTTGCCCTTGTAGTGAAAGGTGGACATCATCTTGCGGTCAGAGTCAAAAGGCAGTTCCCGGCGGCGGGGCATACGCTTTTCCAGCTCCGCTCTGTCCACGCCGAAATTGTGGGCCAGCTGCAGCAGCGCCAGTTCTGTGGGATCTCCGATTTTTTCCTCCAGCACAGCGTCATTGCACAGAGTCATACCCTCCAGCAGCGCCTCATACTCCGGCCCGCCCAGTTCCGTCACCGGCACCATTTTCTGCCCCGTATAGCACTGCTCCACTGTCATTCGGTTCTGGGTAAGGGTCCCTGTTTTGTCCGAACAGACGATGCTCACGGCCCCCAGGGTTTCCACGGAGGGCAGCTTTCTCACAATGGTATGTACCTTCACCATACGGGTCACGCTCAGGGCCAGGCAGATGGTGACTACCGCCGGAAGCCCCTCCGGCACTGCCGCCACAGCTAAGGAGATAGCCGTCAGCAGCATCTCAAAGAGATTCCTGTGCTGCAACAGGGCAATACCAAACAGGGCCGCACACAGCAACAGGGATAAAATGCTAAGCACCTTGCCCAGATCCCCCAAACGCTTCTGGAGCGGGGTCTGCTCCTCCTTCCCCTCGTTGATCAGGGAGGCGATCCTGCCGATCTCCGTGTCCATACCCGTGGCCGTCACCATGCCCAGCCCCCTGCCGCCCGTGATGACGGTGGACATGTAGACCATGTTCTGGCGGTCTCCCAGGGGCATCCCCTCCTGGCCGACAAAGGCGGCGGACTTGGAGGCGGGCAGTGATTCCCCGGTCAGCGCGGACTCCTCCGCTTTCAGATTGGTGCTTTCGATCAGGCGCATATCCGCCGGGACCTGGCATCCCGCATCCAGATTCACCAGGTCTCCCACCACCAACGTGTACGCCTCCACCTCCTGCAGGACACCCTCCCGAATCACAAACGCCTTGGGACTCACCAGCTTTTTCAGAGAATCCAGCGCCCGCTGGGCCTTACCCTCCTGAATCATGCCCACCACGGCGTTGAGCAGCACCACCACACCGATGATAATGGCATCGCTGGTCTCCTCCAAAAAGACGGAGATGGCCGCCGCCACCAGCAGCACATAGATCAAGGGATCATTCAGCTGCGAGAAAAAGGATTCTACCACAGTCTTTTTCCGCTTTTCCTGCAAAGCATTTTTGCCGTGGACGCTGTAGCGCCTGACAGCCTCCTGCCGGGTCAGCCCCCTCTCCCCGTCGCTCTGCAGTTCCCTGCATGTCTCCTGTATGCTCTTTGCCTCAAACATTCCTGTCCCCTTTCCCGCATATCACAGCAGATTCCCGGTTATTGTCCACCAATTGTCGGGAATCGGATTCCGACACGAGAGGAGGACCAACGGCTCCTGCGATACCGCATCAATCAGTATTCGAACCCGGGGAAAGCCATATGCCCCCTCGTCCTATACTGGTACAACCTATGAGGGTCCGGACTAAAATATGCTTAAGGGAAATACAGGCTTTTTCCTGTTTTCCGCGAAATGTTTTACTGACAGAAGGAGCTTGTAAAAATTTGTTAAAACCCAATAAAGTTGTTGCAAAGTTCCATAAAATCTTTTATTATAAAACCAGATACATACCCGTTTGTCCGACCGCTATCTATGACAAATGCCTTGTATACTCACGAAAGGTTAGATTTTCCTACCTGCACGTCACACGTTGTCTGATTATGAGACATGTGACATGCAGGGATTGGAAAATCTCAGAAGCCGTCAGTATAACTGCCGGCCCCAATTGCCGGGGAGGCAAAACAGAGACAGCATTTGTCTGAATACTGCCAAAACAGCCGGAAATCGCTCTGCGGGCAGTGATGCCGTTCGGACAGACACAAAACTCAAAATAGGAGAATACAACATGGGACTCAGAAACAATAAAGTCGTTCTTATGAAAGCTATTTCCGAATTGAAGGATGCCGACTACTCCCGGGAACCTGAATTAAACGGCATCTATAAGCGGCTGTTGCAGGGCAGGAAACAGTTTGCCGATATTTTTGATAAAAATATCAAGGCTGTCATGCAGATCAGTTCGCTTGATTTGACCATGCAGTACCAGAATGACAAGATTCTGGACATTTCCCGAAAGGTCGCCAGGGCCACGGAGACCCTGTTCGGCTCCACCGGCAGTCGGAATATGTCAGACCAGTCCAGCAATATGCATGAGGAGATGACCCACAATATCGTAAATGTTTCCTCGGCGGCGGACAATGTATACCAAAAGATAGAGGCAGCCCAACAGGAACTCACCTCCATCAAGGAGCTTTCAGAGCAGACCACGCAGGTGTCCCGCAGCATGAAGGGGGATATGGACGCCCTGTTGGAAGTCATAGGCCACTTGAATGACGTCATAGAAGGCATCGAGAACATCTCCCTCCAGACCAGTCTGCTGGCGCTCAATGCCTCCATAGAGGCGGCAAGGGCAGGGGAGGCCGGAAGGGGCTTCGCCGTAGTGGCGGGGGAAATCCGTGAACTGG
>CAMWSA010000548.1 GCA_947176785.1 uncultured Lachnospiraceae bacterium | reverse complement strand
CGATGAAAAACTTGAGGAGAGAAGCTATGGGAAAAGGCGGGCTAGCTGTCAGAATGAATGTTGTACCCATCAACGCCGGGATTTGCCTTCCTGCGCGTCGCAGGTTGCAGAGTCGGACGACGTGCAGCGAGCAGGAAGGAAAATCTAACCGTTCGTAAGTATAAAACAAAAGAGCAAATTTGAAAAATTAAATATAGAAAGGATTTTATTATGAGAAAAACAAAAATTGTATGTACCATCGGACCTGCGTGGGAGACAGAGGAGAGACTGAAGGAATTGATGCTGGCGGGCATGGATGTGGCCAGGTTTAATTTTTCCCACGGAACCCATGAGGAGCAGAAAGTGAAACTGGAAAAGGTTCTCAAGGTGAGGAAGGAACTTGGGCTGCAGGTGGCAACTCTTCTGGATACCAAGGGGCCCGAGATTCGGTTAAGAGATTTCGAAGGCGGAAGGGCAGAGTTGGTTGCAGGGCAGAAATTTGTCCTGACTACGGAGGAGATTCTGGGCAACAGCGAGCGGGCGGCAATTTCCTATAAAGACCTGAGAAAAGATATCAGTGTGGGCACGCATATCCTGATTGATGACGGCCTGATTGAGATGCGGGCAGATGAGATCACGGATACGGACATTGTATGTACAGTCATCAACGGCGGTGCAGTGTCCAACCATAAGGGGGTCAATGTGCCCGGTGTGGTTCTGTCCATGCCTTATATCAGCGAGACGGACAGGGCGGATATTCTTTTTGGCATTGAGATGGGATATGAGTTCCTGGCTGCATCCTTTGCCAGGACAAGGGAGGATATTTTGGAGGTGCGCAGGATTCTGGATGAGCATCACTGCGATATGAAGATTATTGCCAAGATTGAGAATATGCAGGGAATCAAGAATCTGGAGGAGATCCTGGAGGTATCCGATGGCGTGATGGTAGCCAGGGGGGATATGGGTGTGGAGATCCCCATTGAGGAGATTCCCGCCTTGCAGAAGAAGATGATCAAGATGGCAGTATTTCAGGGCAAGCATGTGATCACTGCCACTCAGATGCTGGAATCCATGATCAAAAATCCCCGTCCCACCAGGGCGGAGGTAACGGATATTGCCAATGCCATCTATGACGGAACCACCGCTATTATGCTTTCCGGTGAAAGCGCCGCAGGAAAGTATCCCGTGGAAGCTGTGGAAACCATGGCCCGCATTGCGGAGTGTGCGGAGAAGGAACTGAACTATCGGGGCAGAATGGACGAACTGGCATCAAAAGGCAATCCGGATACTACCACGGCAATCTCCTATGCCACCTGCACTACAGCCATGGATCTGCATGCCAGCGCTATCATTACCGTGACCATGTCAGGCTTTACAGCCACAAAGGTGGCAAAATATAAGCCTTCCTGTCCAATCATCAGCTGTAGCGTGAACGCCCGGGTATGTAAGCAGTTGAACCTGCTGTGGGGCTGCAAGCCCTTGCTGCTGCCGGAGAAGGACGATACGGAGGAACTGTTCGACGCAGCGGTGGAGGAGGCGAAGAAAGCAGGTTATATCAAGGCCGGGGAACTGGTGGTTATCACCGCCGGCGTGCCCTTGGGTAAATCGGGAACTACCAACATGATCAGAGTGGTTGAGGTAAAATAGACATTATGGGAAAACTGATATGCCTGATGGGGAAAAGTGCTTCCGGAAAGGACACGATCTATAAGCGCCTGATGGCGGACCCAAGGCTGGCCCTGCGTCCCATAGTGTCCTATACCACCCGGCCCATACGGGCCGGGGAGCGGGAAGGCGTGGAATATATCTTTACAGATGAGGATGAGTTTTGCAGACTGCGTTCGGAGGGCAGGATTATCGAGGAGAGAGCTTACAGGACTGTTCATGGATTATGGCGATATTTTACGGTGGCGGACGACCGGATTGACCTGACGGCGGCGGATTATTGTCTGATCGGTACTTTGGAGGCGTATAGGAGCCTTCGGGATTATTACGGTTCTGACAGGGTTTTGCCGGTACTCATTGAACTGGACGACGGGGAGCGTCTGAGCAGGGCGCTGGCAAGGGAACGGGCGCAGCAGCATCCCCGATATGAAGAAATGTGCCGGAGATTTCTGGCAGACAGCCAGGATTTTTCCGAGGAGCGGATCAGGGAAGCCGGCATCGCCGAAAGCTTCCGCAATGACGAACTGGATAGCTGCCTGGAAGCAATCTATACATATATAAAGCGGGAAAATGGTTCTACAGATTTATTGTGATGAACGTTAAGGCTTTCCTATTCCCGCACGGCATATGCTGCGTAATCGGGCAGTATGTGTCGTGCAGGAAGGAAAATCTAATTATTTGTGAGCATGTTGTAATATCGCAGTCCGGATATGCAGGGGGATTGATATGGAAATAAAAGTAAATCAGGTAAGCAGCAGCACGCCGGTGGAGAATGCCGCTCCTGTCCAGCAGACAGATGGAAATTTTAAATTTACGCTTGCCAGCCATATAGAAGAGGCCGAGCTGCAGGAAAGACTCAGCGGCCTGATGGAGCAGATCACTATGGAGGGGGAGAAACTGGCAAAACGCAAAGACTTGCGGGATATGAAGCATTACAGGGGGCTGGTAAAGGAGTTTATGAATGAGATCATCAGCCGTTCCCACTCTTTTTCCAGGGAGAATTTTCTGGACAGGAAGGGGAGGCATCGTGTTTACGGCATCGTGCGGCTGGTGGATCAGAACCTGGACGATTTGGCTCAGGAACTGATGAAGGATGAAAAGGATAATCTGGCAATTCTTTCCAAGATCGGAGAGATCAGGGGATTGCTGCTGGATATTTTCATGTAACGAGGATACAAATCATAAAACAGTAAGCGTCCGGACCGGT
>CAMWSA010000547.1 GCA_947176785.1 uncultured Lachnospiraceae bacterium | reverse complement strand
GCCTGGTTGGGGTTGCCGCCGTTGGTGTCCCCAACGGGCACCTGCCCATCCCTCTCAATCTTGCCTACAATGGAATCCCCCGCGCCGAAAATCTTCTGCATATGCTCTGCGGACATATCCATTTGTAATGTCACTTCGCTCATATTTCCTCTTCCCTGCATAACGTAGGTTTCTCTCGACCTTACGCCGGCTGCACCCATGTTATTGCTTTTCAAACTCCCGCTATGCCTACAATACCTCTGTCTTCTTGTTCCATGGATGTGCGCTCTACTCCGCCGCCTCCGGCACAGCTTCTTCCACGGCGATGGGCACCAGCCGTCCCGTGAGTTGATCCACCAGAATCCAGCCCTCCATGGTCCAGCACATGCTGCCTTCTTCTATTTTAACATCTTTTTCAATAATGTGTACCCCTTTTTCCTCTAAAGTTGCAAGAAATTGCAATTCTTTTTCCATGAGCAGGGCCTCCGCCTGCTTCAGCGTATACTCGTGTTCTACATTCATGTACTCCCGGTAGACATACTGCCCCCAGGAAAGAGGAACGGACAGCTTCTCCAACAACATCGGCGTATGTCCCTGGGTCACTGTATCATACACCAGGTAAGGCCGTTCCTGGGGAAGCTTGAGTTCCCGGCTGCCCAGTCTCACATAGGGACGGCTGGAGCTGCGCCCGGTATAGGTTTTATGTATATAGGTGGCAGGCAGCGTATCCTGATAAGTAATGGAATGCTCTACGGTGATATCCGCGTCCGCCGTGGTATACAGATATTCCCGGATAGTGGCATCCTCGTTATATATGGGCACCCGGCCTTCCACCAGCAGCGTGCCCTCCTCCACAATGTCGCCGATTTTTACCATCGGGACACCGCTCCGCACGATTATGGATGTAATGACTCCCGCATATTCCGACACCAGGTTCTGGCCGCCCGCGGGAGCCTCCGGCTCCGTGAAGACAGGCGCGTCATTCTCCTTTATGGAAATCTCCAGCCGGGTGCCGGAAAGTCTGGCAGAGGTCCAGGTAATCTCCGGGAAAGCCCGCCGGATTTCCTTCTCCAGGGCGCTGATATCCAGATCCGTCTTCTGCATACCCACACGTACCTGCTGAGAGGCCAGAAAATCCGTGAATACCTCCTGGGTGATCTGATAATTGCCCTCCAGGGTGATATCCCATACAAAGCGGTAACTGACGATCCAGAATGCCACACAGAAAAGCAATCCCGCTATAAATATCTTCCTTTTCAACAGACCGGGCAGCAAAAAGGGTAGTCCATACTTCTGCAAGATGACTACCCTTACTCCCGTTTTCCTGGCTATGGGACGAAGCTGTAAAAATGCGCTCAGGCTGATACACATGGAATATGTGTCCCCATCCTTGCGGATATCCCACAACAGAATATTTTTGTTGCTGCACAAATTCAAAAAACGCTCCGGGGACACACCCCATATTTTCATCCTTACATACCCTTTGAGGAATTGCAGTATTCCCAGCATATGAATCCTCCCGGCTCAAATTACTGATATCTGACACAGCGGATACAGCCGCTGATCTTCATGTCCTCATTAGTGTAGTATTCAATGGACAGGCGCTGTCCCTCAAAGCACACCTGGCAGTTTTTGCCCTGCAACAGGATTTGGCACTCTGTGTACTCCAATATTCCTTTATAGTTCTCCACCCACGCCTCCTGGCTGCCCGTCAGCGTGACCCGCAGGGCCCCCAGCAGAATATCCTTGGGCAGGGAGAGAGAGTCGATGATCGCCTCCTTACGGCTGGGCCCCTCCGCTTGCTTTTTTCTCATGGCTTACCTCTCTTTTCTGCTCATCAGGAGTTTGACTAAGGACAATACTCCTGCCGAATCCGGGATCATGTCTCCGTCGGTCCCTGGAGCTGCCACCCCGCACCGGCTCCATACACCGCCCGGGCACTGCATGCAAGGTCAGTGCCGCCGGCTTCTGACGATGGTTTGGCTATGTCTTAAGCACGGAGAAAAATGACATTTCCCTTAAATTCGGTAGTTCTCCCTGTAATATATGCAGCTTTTCTATGAGGTATGCCGCCCTGCCGGCCCGGCAGGATTATGCCTGCTTTAAAATCCGGTGGATCAGTGTGGGTACCGGGGGCTTCTCCCGGCTGCGAGTATAAGCCCGGTAAAAGCGTTCCTTCGCCGCCGCCGCTTTCGCCGGATCATTGTAGTGCATATAGGCCAGAGGTTCCCCCGCTTTTACATAATCACCGGCCTTGGCCGCCAGCACCAGCCCTACGGACAGGTCGATCCCGCTTTCCTTGGTCTCCCGGCCGCCGCCCAACAGCAGGGAACAGATGCCGATCTCGTCACAGCGGATGTTCTGGATATACCCGTCCGTATCGGACAAAACAGGCTCCACATGGGATGCCCGGGGCAGCAGGCCGGTGTCATAGACCGCCGCCGGATCGCCGCCCTGGGCCTTTATAAACTCTGCCAGCTTCTCCAGCGCCGCACCGCTTGAAACAGCTTCCCGCAGCATCTCCCGGGCCTGCCCCTCCTCCCGGGCCCTGCCTCCGGCAATCAGCATCTGGCTTCCCAAGGTCATGCACAGTTCCACAAAATCCTCCGGCCCCCGGCCCTGCAGGGTATCTATGGCCTCCTTGACCTCCAGGGCATTGCCCACCGCCCTGCCCAGGGGCTGGTCCCTGTCGGACACCACCGCAATGGTATGCCGCCCTGCGCCGGTGCCGATGCGCACCATCTCCCGGGCCAGGGCCAGGGAGTCCGGCAGTGTCTTCATGAAAGCTCCGCTGCCGGTCTTTACGTCCAGCACGATGGCATCTGCCCCCGCCGCCAGCTTCTTACTCATGATAGAGCTGGCGATCAGGGACATAT
>CAMWSA010000546.1 GCA_947176785.1 uncultured Lachnospiraceae bacterium | reverse complement strand
GTATACGAGACCGCCCAGCCGACGGATCACGGGGTCCACGCGGGAGCGGAGTCCGGGAAAACTGCAGGCCCTGTATAAGCTGGGCAGGAAGGATACGGAGCGCAGACTGGAGGAGATAAGGCGCTTTCTGGCGCAGGGAAAGAGGTGAAAATGCAATATCGCAAGGACAAATACGGCAACGATATATCCGTGCTGGGCTACGGCTGTATGCGCTTTTCTCAGACGGCGGGCAGGATTGATCTGGAAAAGGCCCGGGAGGAACTCCTGGCTGCCTTTCGGGGCGGCGTGAACTATTTTGACACTGCGTATATCTATGGGGGCAGCGAGGCGGCCCTTGGGGAGATCCTGGAGCGGGACGGCATCCGGGACCAGGTGTACATCGCCACCAAGCTGCCTCATTACCTGATACGGAACAGTGCCAGCCTGGACAAATATTTTGAGGAGCAGCTGCGTCGCCTGCGGACGGACCATATCGACTATTATCTGATGCATATGCTGACGGATGTGCAGACCTGGGAGCGGCTCAAGGCCCTGGGAATTCTGGAATGGCTGCAAAAGAAAAGGGAGAGCGGTGCCATCCGCCAGGTAGGCTTTTCCTATCATGGCAACACGGACATGTTCTGCCGGCTGGTGGATGTCTATGAGTGGGATTTCTGCCAGATTCAGTACAACTATATGGACGAGAACAGCCAGGCAGGGCGCAGGGGGCTGCAATATGCCTCGGGAAAGGGTCTGCCGGTAATCATTATGGAACCTCTCAGAGGCGGGAAGCTGGTGACCAGGCTGCCCGAAGCCGCGAAAAAAATTTTTGAAAACTACAGTGTCCGGCACACGCCGGCGCAATGGGCCTTGAAATGGCTCTGGAACCAGCCCCAGGTGACATGTGTGCTGTCGGGGATGAATTCGTTGGAAATGGTGCGGGACAACATAAGCACGGCGGAAAACACCCGGGTGGGAGAACTTAATGAGACGGATGAGGCCATGCTGCGGCAGGTGGTGCAGGCCATCAATGCCCGGATGAAGGTGGGCTGTACAGGCTGTGGCTACTGTATGCCCTGCCCCAGGGGTGTGGACATTCCCGGTTCCTTTGCCGCCTATAACCGGCGCTTTAGCGAGGGATGGGCGGCAGCCATGCAGGATTATATTATGTGTACAGCCATAAGGAAGGAGTCCTCCGGGGCCTCCAATTGTATTGAATGCGGCAAATGCGAGCAGCACTGTCCCCAGCATATCCGGATCAGGCAGGAATTGAAGGCGGTGAAAAAGACTCTGGAGAATCCGGTTTACCGGATATCCAGATGGCTGGTGAAGAGGATGAAAGCGTATTAGGGCTTCCGCATGCCTCCAGGCCGGATAATCAATTATACGCACGGCCGCTAAGATTTTCCGTCCTGTATATGGCGCTTAACCGCGTCAAAAGAGATCGGTGTATAGTCAATACGCTCCGCGGAGACACAGTAGTGCTGCCTGCTGAAGGTCCTGTACAGGGGCGAGGCATGCACATGGCCGAAGAGATTGGCATAGGGCATGTTCTCACAGACATAAAGGGGTTCATGGGACAGTATCCAGAATCCCTCCAGGATCACCGGCAGGTCGTACACCTCCGCAAATCCCATATCCCGGTAAGCCTGGTTATCCAGCGTGTCATGATTGCCTTTTACCAGGTATTTTCTGCCATTTAGAAGCGTGGGGGACAAGCTTCCCCAATCTCCCAACACATAGACTGTGTCCTCCGGAGCCACAGCTTCATTCCAGCGGCGAAGCAGTTCCCGGTCCATGGCGGAAGCACTGTCAAAAGGACGATTCTCATATCGCCGTATCCGCTCGTCTCCAAAATGGGTATCCGCAACAAAATAAATCATAGGGGTTCCTCTGGCTTTCATAGTATGGATGGTCATAGCACTGTTCTATGCAGGGAGTATGACCGGGGCCTGTTTGTACGCACAACCGATTGGGTTTTCCTTCCTGCACGGCACATGTTGTCAGGTTATGCAGCATGTACCATGCAGGAATTGGAAAATCTAATCGGCGGTGAGTATAGTATACGCCGCATTTATTCCATATTCAACAATAATTTATGGAATTGGCTGGTATTCCCGGACGGGCTGGAAGGGTGGAAATGTAAACGGGACGTTTTAATAAAGAGAGCCCCTGCCTCATAGATATGCAATCATCTGTGAGGCAGGGGCTCTCTTTTGTTTTGATCAGTTATTTTCTTTCTTTCACAATGGCTTAAAAAAAGAAAATTGCAGAATAGTAAAAAAGCTGTTGCAATTATTCTCAAAATGAGTATAATAAAACTTAGAGAAATAAATCTCAAAATGAGAATAATTAATCTTCTAGTGTGGCCATGAGAGACAGGGGGTGGGAAGGATGCAGGGGCAACACAGGGAATATGAAAAAAGGAAAAACGGAGGAAAGAGATGAGTGAGAAGGACGCACAGGGACTCACAGAGCAGGAGTTTTTAAACCGATATAATCCCGGAAAATATGAGCATCCCTCGGTCACGGTTGACACCCTGATTTTTACGGTTGACAAAAGCGGGGAAGCTTATCACCTGCGGATTCTGCTGGTTCAGCGAAAGGAGCATCCCTTCCTGCGCAAATGGGCCATTCCCGGCAGATTTGTGGGGATGCAGGAATCCGTGGACCAGGCGGCGGACAGGGAGCTGGAGGAGAAGACGGGGCTTCGTGATATCTATCGGGAACAGCTGTATACCTGGGGAGATGTGGGACGTGATCCCCGCACCCGGATTATCTCCGTGTCCTATATAGCCCTGATCCCCGGGGAAATGCTGGTACATGCGGACCGGGAAGACAGCTGTCCCGCTGCCCGGGCCGGGGGAAGGGCACAGGATATGGAG
>CAMWSA010000545.1 GCA_947176785.1 uncultured Lachnospiraceae bacterium | reverse complement strand
GTATTATGAGAAACAGGAGCATGAGATTGAAAAGATATGGTGCGGCAGGGCTGGTCATGATGGCGCTGGCCCTGGGGGCCTGCGGGCAGCAGGGCGTACAGCCGGAAAGCGGGCAGGAGCTTGGAATCCCTCTGGCCGGTGCGGGGAGCGAGGAAGGTTCGGGAACAGGGAGTGTGGAAGGCTCCGGTGCAGGCAGCCTGTCTGCCGCCGGCACGGCGCAGCCCTCGGAGGGCAGCGCAGCAGCCGACATTCCGGGCGCAGGCAACGGCGTAGCGGGCGGCAGTCCTGCGGGCAATACATCCGCCGGTCCGAATACGGGCAACGCAGCACAAAGCGGCAGCCCTGCGGGCAGTACATCCGCCGGCCCGAATACAGGTAACGCAGTACAAAGCGGCAGCCCGGAGAGCAGTATATCCGTCGGCGCTTTGGGTGCGGGCAATGGCACGGCGGGCGGCAGTCCTGCGGATAGCGGTTTATTACAGCCCACCTATATCGGCAGCTGGAAGGTGACGGAATATTGCTATCCCTCCACGCCCTGCGGCTTATCCCAGCTGGAAGTGGATGTGCTGATTGGCAGTGAGCTTGTCTATGCCCCGGAGAGCTTTACCTGTAACCGGAAAGTGGTGGAAAGCGAGGGCTTCGGCTATGAATTTTCATTTGATGACAGCCTGGAGGAATATGAAAAGAACCATAGCGTCTCGGTGAGCGGTTGGTTTGCAGGGGAAGCTGCGGGCAAGGTAAAGACAGGGTATCTGACTATTGATGAAGGGATTTTGGGGGATCAGTTCAGCTATATGGAGGAACAGCCGGACAAGATGCTGATCTGTTATTACGGGGTGGTATTCCTGGCTGTCAGGGAACAGACTTCTGCGGCTTTGCCGGCAGAGTCCTCCCGTGACAGCGCGTACAGGGAAGCACTCAATAACCTGCTGCTTTACAATCAGCTGCCCCTTGGACAGGAGGCCGATATACCGCAAACGGTCAGTTTTGCCATACAGGATATAGACGGGGACGGCAGGGAAGAGCTGCTGCTCAATTATCAAGGTTCCATAATGGCTGCCATACAGGAGATGGTCTATGATTACAATGAGAGCAAGGGGGAACTCTACAGAGAGATCTGGGATTTCCCGGATATTAAGTTCTATGGCAGCGGCTATGCCCTGGCAGAGTGGTCTCATAATCAGACTTTGTCCGAGTTCTGGCCCTACAATCTGTATCGGTATAACAGCGGTACTGACCAGTATGAACCCGTGTATGCCGTCACCGCCTGGGACAAGGCGTTGTCCGAGACGGACGCCAGCGGCAATCCTTTTCCGGACGCGGCGGATGTCAGCGGCGCAGGCCGGGTTTATATGATTGAAGACAGCGCTACGGGGCAGATTTCAGGCCCCATGGACACAGCGGATTATGAAAAGTGGTACTCGGACACACTGGGGAAATATGTCCGTGACAATACGGTGGTGGTATGGCAGCTGCTGACGGAAGAGAATCTGAGAAACCTGTGACGGAGTGACAGAGATGCTGGAATGGATGATATCGGCAAGTGTGTTAATTATATTGGTGATAATCAGCAGGAAGCTGCTCCGGGGAAGGATCTCCCGCCGGGTGCAATACAGCCTGTGGCTGTTGGTGGCAGTGCGCCTGCTGGTTCCCGTATCGCCGCTGGAAAGTGCGTTCAGCGTCGCCAATCTGCTGCCGGAGAACCGGGCGGAGCAGGAGTTGGGGCAGGCTCCGGGCAGAGATGGCGGCGGTCGTGTGGCAGGGACAGAGTTGGATATGCCGTCGCCGGGCATGGTGGTGCCTGCCATCCGGCATCCGGAGGATGGGGGAGCGCTTTTGCCGGAAAGTATAAGCTCCGCGGTGAAAAGGAATGACCCGCTATCGGAGGGCAATGTGGCTGACATAGCGGCAAAACCGAAGGCAGGGGTAATGCTGGGAGTGACATGGCTGTCAGGTTCATGTCTTCTGGCCTTGTGGCTATTGGGGGTCAATGAAAGCTTTCGTCGGAAAGTTTGCAGGAACCGATTGCCGTTTAGGGAACCGGAGGAGTTAAACAGATACTTACGGGCGGACTCCGAACCGGAATCCGCAGGTATGGAGAGGCATGGAACGCAGCTTTCTGGCTGTGGGGCTCCAGATGAGGGAGGGAAGCGGATACACGTAAAAACCAGGAAACATCTGCCGGTCTATGTGACGGATGAAATAGGCACGCCCTGTATGTTTGGCCTGCTCCGTCCGGCTGTCTATATAACCCCCGGGACGGCGGAGGATTCTCAGGTGCTGGCCATGGTGCTGTGCCATGAGCAGACCCATTACCGCCACGGCGACCATATCTGGTCGGCAGTACGTATGCTGTGCCTGTGTCTCCACTGGTATAATCCTCTGGTGTGGGCGGCGGCAGGACTGTCCCGGCGGGACGGGGAAATGGCCTGTGACGAGGGGGTGCTGCGGCTGCTGGGAGAGAAGAACCGCAAGCGCTACGGCGAGGCGCTGCTGGCCCTGTCCACGGAATGTAAACCTATGCTGCGTAGTTCCCTGCACCTTGCCACTTCCATGTCCGACACAGGGAAGCAGTTGAAGGAACGGCTGTCCGCTCTGATGGCGATGCCGCGGACGGCAGCGGGAACGGCGGCGCTGGTGTTTTTGCTGGCCCTGGTACTGGCGGCCTGTACTTTTACCGGCAGGGCGGATGCCCGGGAGGAGGAGAGGCCGGCAGGCAGAACAGGCATTTTGAAGTATTCGCCGCAGGATTCTGAGGAGGCAGAAGACGCAGAAGACGCGGCAATCGGAAGCGACGGGCAGGAAACAGGTACGGATTTGTTTGAGAATGCTTCCCTTGAGAGCCTCTCTCTTATCCACATCTGACG
>CAMWSA010000544.1 GCA_947176785.1 uncultured Lachnospiraceae bacterium | reverse complement strand
GAGCAGGCCATAGTCCTGTATATTGCGCGTATGCTTAGGCAGGGCGCTTCCGATGAAGAGATTGCCCGGTCCATAATGCAGCATTTTGCTTTGGATGAAAAGCAGGCGGCTGAGAAACTGGCAGTGGCGTTTGGGGATTCTGCGGCAGAGGAGTAAGCCATGTCTTTTCTGGACAAGATTATAGATAAGCGGATCGCCCGTTACCAGAGCGATCTTGCTGACCACCCATTATGCGGAGGTGGAGAATATGTACAGGCAGACCAGAGGATGGCGGCATGACTACCGCAACCACATTCAGGTCCTGAGGAATTATAGAGAAAGCAGGGCTTGGCGAATGGTATCAGGCCAAGGCGGCCAGAGGGCTGGAGACAAGCCTGTACCAGCATGAGGATGCCGATGAGGGCATTCAGGTTTCCGGCGGCGAGGAACAGAAGCTGGCCATCGCCAGAAGCCTGTACCAGGACGCGCCATTTTTGGTGCTGGACGAACCCACGGCGGCGTTGGATCCCATGTCGGAGGACGAGGTGTATACCCGGTTAAATGACATAGTGGAAGACAAGACGGCCATCTATATCAGCCACAGGCTTTCCTCCTGCCGGTTTTGTGACGAGATCGCCGTGTTTCACCAGGGCCGGGTGATCGAGAAGGGCAGCCACCAGGGGCTGCTGGCCCAGGGCGGCAAGTACGCCGAACTATGGAATGCCCAGGCCCGGTATTACGTGTAAAAAACGGCATACTGCCAATTTCGGGGGCGGAAGCCGGACAGGTTTTTCCCGGCAGATTTTGTGTCATGCCTGCGGGACGCCCAGACAGGAGTGCCCATGACCGAACAATAATTCGTTGGTATCCTGGATGGTCATTTTCCGCTGCATGGCATACAGAATCAGGGAATCCCGTTCATCTCTGGCGTACAGTTCCCGGTTGCAGGAAAGCCTCAAAAGCCGCTGGGTTTCGGCGGCGGTGAGACACAGCCCAAATGCCAGGGCGATCAGCTTATCCCGGGAGGGGCTTTTTTCTCCGGAAAAGATCTGATACACATAGGCCCGGTCCAGCAGGGAGCCGCGCACCACCTGGGCCCTGCTGAGCCCCTTTTGGGACAGCAGCAGGGCCAGGTGCTGGGGCAGAGTGCGTGTAATCATGTTGTCCCGATTGTTTTTCAGATAATCCTCAATGTCCGTGGCCTCCTTAATTTCATGGCTCAATTCGTCTGTACTCTTGGTCTCCATGCCGCGTCTCCTTTGACTTGTATGGTAAATACGTTATCCTTTGCCTGGTGCAATTTTATCAAATTATCCGTGTTATGACAAGGCGGAAGTGATAATACCGTTTCCGTCCGTCCTGCTTGGATTACTTTTCAGCCCCTTGCCTGTAAAAAGCTGCAAATAGATTTTTCCAAAGCAATGCATACCGGCCAATGTCTGCCGGCGGCAGACCAGTGCCCGGGTAAGCCCATGTATAATAAATTGGCATAATTTGACGGATTCAGTCCACCGACAGGGGGCTTGTGGGTGAGAGGAGGAGAGGATTGCATGAATCCCAATAACAGGATGCGGGCGGCAAAGGCGGCGCTGCAGATATCCGGTATGGCGTGTTTGGCTCTGACGGTGTCGGGCAGAAAGGCTTCGCTGCTTGGGGGGATTGTCGCGGCGGTTTTTCTGGGGCTGTTTTTGATGAGAAGCTCTCTGGATGCAGAGAGGATAAAGGGGTTTTTAAGGCCCTGGCATGCGGTGCCGGGGGGGCTTTTTTGTGCTGCGCTGGGCTGGGGTTTTTACGACAGATGGACAGCTTCCCCCAGAGTGGTGGTTCTGGCAAACAGTCTGAATACCCGGCCGGGCATCCTGGTTCTGCCATGTGCGTTTGCGGGGGCTTTGGCGGCGTTTCCCGGCATTTCCCTTTGCCTGGCCTATTATATGACTGCGGCGGCGGAGGATTTCAGGGAAAAAAGGGAGGCGCGCGTCCCTTTGCTCAAGGTGTTTTTTGCACTGGCGGCAGTCTACACGCTGGGAATCAGCGCCATTATCCGGGCGAATTTTAACTATATTGATGATATGGGGCGTGTGGCGGAGGGCTATAAAAACTGGGCAAATTACAGTCGGTTTATCTCAGAGTTTTTGTCCTCTGTCATCCATATGGACCACTATCTGACGGATGTCTCCCCGCTGCCGCAGCTGATCGCGGTTTTTTTGCTGGCCCTCACGGGGTTTTTGCTGCTTTACATTGTCCGTGAGAAGACCTCTTGTACGGTATGGGAGGTCCTGGCCCTGGTGCCTCTGGGACTTAATCCTTACTTCCTGGAGTGCCTTTCCTACAAGTATGACGCTCCCTACATGGCGCTGTCGATCCTGGGGGCGGTGACACCGCTTCTTTTCAGGAGAAAAAAGGCCGCCGCCTATATTTTTATATCCGCCATGGGAACGATTGTGGTCTGCACCACCTATCAGGCGGCCACGGGAATCTTCCCGATGCTGGTTGTACTGCTGGTCTTCAGGATGTGGAACAGGGGGGAAGCCCTGAAAAAGGCAGGGCGCTTCTGCCTGCGTTCTGCAGTGGGATACGGGCTGGGGATGGCGGGCTTCTATTTTGTTATTATGCGCCCTGTGGATACATATGTTTCGGTGCGGTTGTCCTTTTCCCTGAAAGGGGTAAGGGACCTGGCGCAGATTACCTACTTTAATATGAAAAGATACTACACGCTGATCGGGGAAGATTTTAAGCCGTTCTGGCTTGTGCTGGCGGCAGTACTGGCGGTGGGATTTGTGGGGGCGGCGGCGCGTTCCGCCGGGCGTTACCGGTCGATGGCGTTACCTGCGGCGCCGGTGAGTCTGGCGCTGATGGGGTTATTGTGTTTTGGCGTATATCCGGCGCTGT
>CAMWSA010000543.1 GCA_947176785.1 uncultured Lachnospiraceae bacterium | reverse complement strand
ATTATGGAAAGGAGCCTAACTTAGATAAAGCGCTTGACAGGGTAGCTTTTAAAGTAAATGCAGGTGAATTTGTAAGCATCATGGGGCCGTCCGGTTCCGGCAAGACCACCCTGTTGAACTGCATATCAACTATTGATACGGTAGATGCAGGGCATGTCTATTTGGACGGACAGGACTTGGCTTCCCTGTCACAGCAAAAATCAGCCCGATTCCGGCAGGAGAACCTTGGATTCATATTTCAGGATTTTAATCTGCTGGATACTCTCAGTATTGAGGAAAACATTGCACTTCCGCTGGCAGTCAGGGATGTTCCGGCGAAAGAGATAAAAGATACAGTCAGAAGCCTGATGCGGCGGCTTGGGATAGGTGACATAGCGGCTAAGTTTCCGGCGCAGGTATCCGGTGGACAGAAACAGCGGTGTGCCTGTGCAAGGGCATTTGTAAATAAGCCCAGGCTGGTTCTGGCGGACGAACCGACAGGAGCCTTGGATTCTGTGTCTGCCGGACAGTTGCTGGCATTACTGACGGAATTAAACGAACAGGAAAATGCAACTATATTGATGGTGACGCATGATCCGCTTTCTGCCAGTTATGGGAGCCGTGTCCTTTTCCTGAAAGACGGGCGCATCAATAAGGAACTCCATAGAGGAAGACAGGGCAGGAGTGATTTCTACCATGCCATCCTGTCAGAGGTTTCTGCATTTGGAGGTATGTGATCATGCTGAAAAAATTGTCCAGAAGAAATGCAAAGAGGCAGGCAATGGATTATATCATTTATATCATCACGCTTGTCATTACTATGATCTTGATGCTGTCATTTAACATGATTGTGTTCTCAGAGGAAATTTCTGTCATAATAAAAGAAAAGTCTATCCTACCGTTTATGATTGTCATGGTCAGTATTATGGTGGTCTTTATCATGGGCGTACTGGTAGACCATATCACAGTGTTTATTTTAAAACGGAGGAGCAGGGAATTTGGGCTGTATATGCTGCTGGGGATTGAGAATGAGGATATAGCAGGGATATTCCTCAGAGAGAACAGGTTAGTTCACGGATTCATTCTTGTTGTGGGGGTATTCCTTGGAACATGTTTTTTTCAGGCTGTTAAGGCCGTAATATGCAGGATGTATGCGGTTCCGTTCAATTTTACCTTTGAAGTGTCAACAGAGGCGGTTATCCTGACACTGTTCTATATGGGGATAATCTTATGTATCTCTTCCATAAGGGTAAAGCGGGCGGTTCGGAAACTCAATGTACGGGAACTGATTTATTTTGATAAGGCGGTCAGTGGGGATGCAAAGGCCAGCATATCCACGGCACTGGTATCAGTATCATTTGGTATTGTAGGAATTGCAGTTATGGCGCTTTCCACTGTCAGGAATCTGCCGGATATTGTGAATGTCCTTGCTGTCATGTTCCTTGCCGTTTCCGTTTATGGGTTTTTTGTTTTGCTTTTCCGGCACCTGCTCTCACGCCTGAGAAACGATGAATGGAAATACCATGGCAGCCGCCTTTTCATGTACAGGCAGCTCACTGCAAAAATGCGTTCCATGCTTCCCCTTTTGGCAGGTGCGTCTATGCTGATAATGGTTGCACTATTAGCTGCTGGCTGGGCGATTTATTTTATGGATAAGGTTGACAGCCGTGTTGAGGCGGTTGCTTTTGACGTAGCTTTTTTCAAGGATGAAGAAAACGCAGATTTTTCCCCATATTTATCTTGTCTGAATCAGAACCACGAATTGGAAAGCAGTCATGGATACAGCCTTTATACCACCCATGATGATGTTTTTTGCCAACAGGCAAAAAGATTGGTTCAGGGAAAAATGGGATTTTACATTTCGGGCAGTGATGAAGATACCTTTATGTGTGTAAGTGATTATAACAGGCTGCGGGATATGCTGGATTTGCCGCAGGTTCATATTGACAGCGATTCCTATGTTCTGCACTGTACCAGACCATGTATTGTGCCGCTTGCGCATTATACAGAACAATACCCGTTTTTGATAATAGGGGATGACAGATACCGTTTTGACGGGATTTACAGTGAGGATTTTATGCAGCAGGAGGCGCAGGGAAACGGGAACAGCGTTTTGATTGTTGTTCCAGACAGGGCTCTCCCAGGACTGGATTTTCACAAGTGCGTAATGGTAGTAAATGTGAAAAGCGAACTGCCATTATCAGAGATTGTGGAAATGGAAACCATTGGTTCCGGTATCAGCATCATTTCAAAGAAAGGCGTGCGAAACCGTTCTGCATCTATGGCTGTATATACTGCTTTTCCGTTGCTCTATCTGGCTTTGATACTCAGTGCTGTTGCCTGCACGATTCTTTCAGTGCAGATTTTGAGCGAAGCAAAAAATGAGATAAAGGGTTACCAGATTTTGGATTATCTTGGTGTCGGGCAGAAGCAGCAAAAAAAGATGTTGAAGAAGCAGGTGGTGCTACTTTATTTTCTTCCAGTCCTTCTGGCGGCTTTTATTGATATTTTAGCTTTTCCGATGATGACAGGGCGCATTGTCCGGGATGCAGATGGAATAGTTCAATTGATTTCTGTTGCGGCTGGAATGAAACAGATAGGTATTGCTGCTGGTTTGTTCTTTGTATTTTTCATTTTGTACTATATTGGAACGATTATGCTATATGCAAGAATTATTTTTACAAAAAAGGATTTGAAGTAGATAATAGCAGAAAGTTTACAAAAGACAAACCGCCGCACTATGGACTTTATCCGCCATATGCGGCGGTCTGCTTTTTTCCAGGCAGGCCGGGCGGCCTGATAAGGGAAATTAGTTGGAAAGCGGGGAGGTTAGAGGTAATATGCGAGTGGTGTTATCGGACGAAAGGCGAAAAACTTTAGAGCTGATTTTGAATTTTTT
>CAMWSA010000542.1 GCA_947176785.1 uncultured Lachnospiraceae bacterium | reverse complement strand
GTCTGCCAATCTTTGGAGTATTGGCAACATAGATTTTTTCAAAATTACTGATTGCGATTGCAAGCCGCCGGACAGCTTGTCGTGTTTCACTCATTTTTTACCTCCGTCTTATAATTCGATTTCGGATTATATAATAGCACGAAATCGTATTTCTGTCAAGACAGAACACCATGATTTTTTGAACATATGATATATTAAATCTAATAGAAGGTACTGTGTAGACATAGTGTTGCATTTTTGGGCTACCTGGACGCCGTCCATTGCGGAGGTGGCACCCAGCCGAACCAAGGGCAGCTTCGACACATCCGCCCTGACTACCCTGCGCCTGTTCACCAGCCGCTCCGTCTATGCCATCACCCATAAGAGCGATTACAACATTGCGGATATCGGCAGGAAGAAACAGGCATTGTTCCTGATCCTGCCGGATGAAAAGACCACATATTACCCCATTGCCAGCCTGATGGTGTCCCAGCTGTATGAACTGCTGGTGCGCCAGTCCGATCTATGGGGAGGCAGGCTGGAGAACAGAGTGAACTTCGTCCTGGATGAGTTTGGGAATTTCACGAAACTGAATGATTTTACCAATAAGCTGACTGTGGCCGGAGGCCGGGGCGTGCGGTTCAACTTATTTCTGCAGAGCTTTGAGCAGCTGATCCAGAAATACGACAGGGAGACGGAGGCTATCGTCAAGTCCAACTGCCAGACCTGGATTTATCTACAGGCGGATGATAAGGAGACCCTGCAGGATGTGTGCGACAAGCTGGGGAAATACACTACTTCGGCCTACCAGCTGACCAGCCAGCACGGGCGGTATGTCAATCCCAGCAGCTCCCACAGCATCAGCCTTGTGGCAAGGGAGCTGCTGACCACGGACGAGATACGGCGGATTTCCCGCCCTAACCAGATCGTCATCAGCAGGGCGCACCCGGCCATGATGAACGCACCGGATTTGTCACAGTGGTATTTCAACCGGATGTGCGGTTTGGGAGACCAGGAGCATAACCGGAAGGTGCGGGAGGCAAGGGAAAAGGCCCGGCCGGTGCTTTTGGCCAGGACGGAGGAGATACCCCTGTGGAACATCTGGGTGTACTATATCAAAGACCTGCAGCTGAAAGAGGCGCATCAGAAATCACAGACATTTGGAGTACAGACCAGCCCCATGTTTTCGTCTGTGAAAGGCTATAGAAGAACAGTAGGAGGTTCAGACAAGAATGAAGAGGAAGATTAAAAATGTAGCGGCAAGGCTTCGGGCGGCGGGTGCCATGGGCATAGCCGCTTTCCTTATGCTGGCGAACAGTACCACAGCGTATGCGTCCGGTATTAGCCAGAGCAAGCTTGCCACGGGAACAGAAAAGCTGATCGCCGATGCCACTACCTGGCTGATGGTGCTGGCCCCTGTGGTGGCGGGGCTTCTGATTATCTATTTCTGTATCCGGCGCTCAGCGGCGGACGAGATGGATCAGAAGAAATGGAACAACCGCATTGTGGTTGCCATCGTCTCCTGCATTGGTGCGGTGCTGGGGAGTGCCACGCTGAATATTATCATCGGCTACTATCAGTAGTCCGTCAGTAATGAAATGGGTATAACCGCAGGAAGTTTCTGCGGATTTGCCATATTATTATCAATTCCAACCAAGAAAAGGAGAATGAATCTATGAAGAGACTGAATGACAAGATGAACGATCTGGCGGTGAAGGGTTGTGTGAAGGGGATGCAGGCTAAGGCGAAGCTGACAGAGGTGTTCACCCAGAAGTCCGGGGAAGGATTTGTGGATATGGCGCTGAAGATCCTGATTTCCGTGGTGGTGGGCGCGTTGCTGCTGGCAGGGCTGTATACGCTGTTCAAGGATACTATCCTGCCCACCCTGACCCAGAAGATCACCAGCCTGTTCAATTATCAGGGATAAGGTAAACACATATCCGTCCTGTCAGATTTGGCAGGACGGTACATCCTTTTAAAAGCAGATTTTTTGGAATGGAAAATACTAATTTGAGAGTGGATTTTAGTTGCAAATTTTACAATAACCGGTATAATGATATTAACATCATTGTTTTCAAGGTGGTTGGAGGAGTTGTAATGTCTGACGTAGATGGTTTATTAAAAAAAGCTGTAGTAGAAACAGAGAATATATTTAATGGGGAAAAATTCCTGCTTAAGGATTAGTTTAAGGGGTATGAATGGAATAGAATATCACGGAGTGACAGATTATTATTGGGGACGCTGTTCCTTAATTATATTAATACTTCTGAGAAAAACATTACTGCGATTGAGAAAACATCATCAGGACAACAACAATACAGAATGAATAAGTGATTAAAATGGATGAACATACAAGAGAAACAAGAAGTTATAATATGTCCCGAATAAAGAACAAAATACGAAGCCGGAAGAAATTGTAAGAAAATATTTATTTGGCCGTGGTATGAGATACAGAAAGAATGATAAAAGACTGCCTGGACATCCTGATATTGTACTACCAAAATATAAAACAGTTGTTTTTGTAAACGGTTGTTTTTGGCATATACATGAAAATGGCAGGTATTTTAAATGGCCTGAGAATAATGCTGGATTTTGGAAAAACAAATTAGAAGGGAATAAAAAAAGGGACATGGAAAATGTTCAAAAACTTTCAGAAGCCGGATGGAAAGTTATAGTTGTATAGGAATGTGAACTAAAGAAACGAAACAGGGCAGAGAAGCTGGATAAACTATATTTTGAAATAGTGAACCAGTAGTTGACTGTATGCAATCAGCGGGAGTATGGTTAAATATGGAAGAATTGAGATATTTAGATCTTTTTGCAGGAGCAGGGGGATTATCAGAAGGATTTATGAGGGCAGGATTTAATCCGGTAGCACATGTGGAAATGGATACCGCTGCTTGCTAT
>CAMWSA010000541.1 GCA_947176785.1 uncultured Lachnospiraceae bacterium | reverse complement strand
ATTTTCTATCAATTCTCCCATACACAATTTGGCAAAACTGCCACTTTTGCCAAATTGTGTCAATCGCCCCTCTATCAGCGGTATCAAAAATCCAAAAAAAGAGAGGCTCACCAACTACTCCGGTGACCCCCCTTACGCCCGAAATCCCTTGATTTCAAGCCGTTTCTCTATACTTTTGCCAAATCGTTCAAAATCCCTATGGCATTATTTTTGAATAGCCGATGCCGCTGTTAGATTTTGATGACTTTTTACCCCGGGGTAAAAATATTTACCCCTTTTACCCCACCTGTGAGGAATTTACCCCACCCAATCTGCGGTTCGACAAATTGCGCTTTTGCCACGCCAATGCTATTTTATCCGGTACTGCTCGGCCTCCTCGTCCGTAAGCGGCCTGCCTAACGCTTTTACCGCATCAATCATTTTGCGCCATTCATAACGCTTTCCGTCTGACGGTTCCGTCAGTCTGCCGTCTTTCGCATAATCCGCTATATCCTCAAACAAACTGGTTCTTTTTCCTTATACTTACCAGCAAAACCAGATGTGCTTATCAATGGTGATACATTTACTCATTATTTGGTTCACCCACACTATAATTCTGTGTTGCAACGGGATTATTGGGATTATCATAACACTTTTCAATAATTAGCTCTCCCGCACTATAATTTTGCTCAGAAACAGGATTATTAGAGTCGTCATAGCTTTGTTCTGGTTTACTGCCGGTAATAGGCTCTCCCATATTATCATTTTGTCCGGAAACAGGAATGTTGGAATTATCCTGTTTCTGTTCCGGCTTGCTCTCAAAAACAGGCTCTCCTGCATTACCATTTTGTTCGGAAACGGGAATACTGTAATTGTCATTCCTCTGTTCTGGTTCATTCTCAATAGCGGACGTATCCGTATTGTTATCCTGTTCTGAAACAGAGGGATTTATGTCAACATTATCCTGCTCTGATGTACTCTCAATCGGCTCGCCAATATCATAACTTTGCACGGGAACAGGTGTTTGGGCATCATCATCACTCTTTCTGAAATTATCAGCGCAAACGATAAACGCCGACATAAACATTATACCTGCACCACAAAGTACAATCCATTTTTTCATTTTTCGTCCTCCATAAGTTAATTAAGAATTGATATATTGTCACTTTCAAAAATGATAGATGCCACCACTTTTACGACTTCTTCCAACTGCATTTGATCGGCGGTTATCAAATAGTGGGTGCCCCCATACTGGAACTTGGCTGTATACCGTTTGTATGGAGTACTCATACTGCCTAAAATAACGGCGGTATCACCAATATAGGTCGTTTCAAGATTATTTGTGTCAACATAGACACAATCACCTGTCATTCCAATTTTTGAAATAGCAACTGAAAATCCAATTTTTGCTCCGTTTTCCGTATCTAAAAGCGGATTTCCATTATTGTCATATTCATGGTAAAAATCAAAATAGATAAGGTCATTCACTGCAACGCCGGACTTATCAACAAGGACGGCTGCACTTTCATTGTAAGGGGACGCTGTCAATGTATTCGGAATATATGCAGGGATAGGATTTCGCCCATAATATGCCGTAATTTCGTCCATAGTCCATGTAATAATTTCATGTACTTCCGGGTCATACAGAAAACTTCCCTCTGAAACACTTTGCACATCATTCACACGCACTTGGCTCATATTAACCTGGTGTGTCTCCGGGTAATATGGTGCCGGGTCTGTTTGATATGGTAAAGTTATTTCATAATCGGGTGGGGCAACAGGTGTGTCAAATATGTTTGGAATCAGCATTGCCACTGAAATAACGCAAACAAAACACGCTGCTGCAAAATAATATTTCCACGGAAAAGAAGTTCGTCTTATCTGTGTGGCATATTCCGCTTCTTCCACAAACTTTTCATCAACAAAGCCCATTCCATATATTAAGTCTTTACCGTCCATAATGTGATACCCTCCTTTCTCAAAAAGATTTCCAATTCATTTCTTGTGCGAAAAAGGGTGGTTTTTACCTTGCTTTCGCTTATGCCATATCTTTGAGAGATGCTATGAATAGAGTCCGTGTACCAATATCGCCGCATAAATATCAAACGTTTTTCCTGTGCTAAACCAGAGAGAAAAATATTCAGCAAGCGTCCAATTTCTTTACTTTCTACTTCGCGGTCTATGTTGGATAATGAGTCTGGAATACATGATTGCATTTCGCTGGTTAATTCAACGATTTCCGCATTGCGCTTTTGCGCATTTTTCCAATCTAACAATCCAAAGCAAATATGTCTACAAATTTTTGCGATATAAGCAAAGAAGTATGTAGGTTTCTGTGGTGGAATAGTATTCCATGTTTTTAGAAGCGTATCATTAACACACTCTGCCGTATCTTCCCGGCTGTTCAATATCTTCATGGATAAATGACAGAGTTTTCCTCCATACTTGACTTCTGTATGTTTTATAGCTATTTCATCACGTTTCCAAAACAGACAAATTATCTCGTAGTCCTCCATTTGAACCTCCTTTCTTTTCATATTGATAGCCTCTCACCCATATAGAGGGAAAAAATCTTTGTCGGTTACACATTTTTGAAATATTTAAAAGAAATTAAAGTCTCCATTCTTTCACCGATTTTTTTCGCCTAACATACCCAGCAGTTCGACGTCGCTGTATGTAATGGAAGAAACGCTGACAATGCCGCCGAAAGACAACAGTTCCTTTTTTCCCATGGCCGCAAAATCATACAAACCATACGGATAGCCCGCCGGATTTGGTATATCCAGCTTTCCTGCCGCCGCTTTTGCAAACGTCCGTTACGAAAAAATCCTCGCTGTCTTGAATCTCTGCGCATTCGGCAACGACACCGTCCTCCATGCCCGCCTTTTGCAAAAGAACATCCGCTTCATTCCTGCT
>CAMWSA010000540.1 GCA_947176785.1 uncultured Lachnospiraceae bacterium | reverse complement strand
GCCAGACTAAATGGCTGTTCCCGTTTCCATGCCAAAACACACGTTGCCATAAGCTCCGGATACAGCGGCCGGCAGACAATCTTTGATGAGTCCCAAAAAGGAACCGCACCTTCAATGACCAAAGAATATGCCAGCCCCCTGCTCACCATAACTGCACCGTTGGTACTCAGATTACTGGTAAACAAGATATTCAGATTTTTATAATAGTCCCCAAACCAGCTTGCCAATTCACTCTGCACCTGCATTCTTCGCGGAAGAATCAACGGCAGTTCTGCCAGTTCGTCTGCCTTGACATACTTTTTCCCTGCAAGCGGATCATCCGGCGGCATCAAAACTACCCATCTTTCTTTCATATCCAGGCGGATAAACTCATATTTCCCCATCTCAACCGGCTCCAGGAGCAATCCTAAATCAAGCAGTCCCTTATCCATCTGTTCTTTTACCAGATCCGCAGTCGCTGTAAACAGATCAAAAGTAACAAGGGGATATTTTTGATGGAAATTCCGAATCAGATCCGGGAGTATCTGCACAGACGCAGCTTCCCCGCATCCAATAGAAATCTTTCCCTCTACCTGTTCTTCCTGCTCTACCAATTCTTTTTCTGTTTTATCAACCAACTGTAGAATTTCCTCTGCCCGGCGCCGGAGCAGCAGACCTTCATTCGTCAGCCGAATCTTCCGTGTCCCCCTGTCAAACAACCGGACACCAATTTCTTTCTCCATCTGTGCAAGTTGGCGGGAAAGTGTCGGCTGTGTAATATGTAAAACTTCTGCGGCTTTTGTAATGCTTTCTTCCCTTACTACGGTAAGAAAATAGCGAAGAACCCTGATTTCCATATGCAAACTCCTCTCAGCTTTATCCATGCTTTACAGATTGTATTATAACATTTTTATGCCTTTTAAGCAATACAACCATACCTTTTGATTTTGTCTTTAGGGGGTTCAAATTTTTAGAAACAGAGGGTTTTCAAAGCATCAAGCTCCGCATCAGAGAGGAAAACATTATGGAATCTCCCATAAGCGGCGGGGGCGGGCGTTCCGTTCTCTCCCTCTTTCTCTATCTCTGAACCAGATAGCAAAGCGCATGAACGCCACAGGAAACGTTTATAAAGCCGATGTCGAGGAAGTAAAAAAGCTGATGAAACAGGTGTGGGATACACAGAAAGCCATGCTCTCAAAGCAGCCCACCATAAAGCAGTAAACCAAAACGGAATCCCTTTCCAAAAACGGAATAGTTCCAGTCAGATTTTTAACACAAATATGCAACTCTTTTTCCCATTATTTACCTCCTGATTTAACCCATTCCATTCTAATTTTCCAAACAATAACGGCAGCTTTGTTTTCAAAAGCCACCGTAAAATTAAGAAACTAAAACATGGTTACTGTACGATGGCTTTTTTCTTTTGCCGTGGTACGGCAGATTTAATAATTTTTCGATATGGACTATGCTCCGATTTAATTGAAAAATAACAGTGGTGTCATAGCTGAAATCTTATTTTATCTCGGCTTTTCTGAAAACTAAGTGTGTTGCTGTCAGTGAAATAACGATCACCGCTGCTGCAAATACCGCCGACAATGCAAGTGTTCTGTTATCGCTTGTTTGTGCAAGGCTAAAACAGGTCAGCCTAAAAACGCTCTTGCTGATGAAGTTTCTAAGGATATTGCAGGACACAAAGCTAAATACAACCGTTACAGCTATTCCCGATGTAACTTTTTTGAGGGAAAAGACAAGAAACATAACGATACAGATGTTGGCACATATCTGCAATATGACAACCAGCAGCCAAACAAAATCTGTAACAGAAAATATACTGCTGTCAAACCTGTATTTAACTGCAAATCCGATAACTGTTGCGAAAACATAGGTTAAATGAAGCAGCACAGCCATGATAACGGCTGTAATAGTCCTTGTAATAAGTACTGAAAAACGGCTGTACCCTGCCTTTATCTCATTATGTATCGTTCGATTTAGAAAATCATTTCCTGCAAACCAAGCCGCAACAAGTGAAATAATAAACATAAAAGATGTATCGCAGATAGATAAAGAAAATACCTTCGCCGTATCCATATATTCGGGGAGTTTAAGCAATCCAAGGAAAAATCCTGCTGCCGCAAGAACAGCCGCCGCAAGATACATTATAATAAATCTTTTCGCTTTATATTTTTCAATGATTAGCTGATTATACATTGCTGTCACCTCCCGTAATACTAAGGAAGTATTCTTCAAGGCTTTGCCCCGTAACTGAAAGTATTTCGTCAAGTTCATCATGGGTGATCGACTTGATTATCCTTCCCTTGTGGATAATATAATAATCAGTGGCAAGCAGATAAAGCTCGTTAAGGATATGACTTGACAGGAATAGTGTTACGTCATTTTCCTCATTCAGCCTTTTGAGCAAGCTGCGCAGTTCGGATATGTTTTTCGGATCAAGACCGTTTATCGGTTCGTCGAGTATAAGCAGCCTCGGCTTGCCGACAAGAGCCATTGCTATGCTAAGTCTTTGCTTCATGCCCATAGAGAATTTTCCTGCTTTCTTATCCTTAACCTCGGTCAGTCCCACCATTCCAAGTAGCTTATCACATATTTCCTTGTCGGGATTACCGATAAGGATACGCTGTAATTCAAGATTACGGTAAGCGGAGTATTCCGGATAAAGGGCAGGAGCTTCAATGGTGCTGCCGATATGTCGGCGCATTTTCAGAATATCGCATGGTCTATTCTTCCCGAACAGCGAAAAATCACCGTTTGTCGGGTAAAGCAACCCTGTCAGCACTTTCATCAGTGTAGTCTTACCTGCGCTGTTCTCACCGATAAAGCCGTATCTTTTCATTACCCAAATGTGCGCTTGATCTCATTGCGCTCCCCCTCTGTTTCCACCCAATTCTCCACATATCCGCAATCGCAGCAGACATAGCGTATAACCG
>CAMWSA010000539.1 GCA_947176785.1 uncultured Lachnospiraceae bacterium | reverse complement strand
CACTCTGTCAGCGATAGAGAATAATTCGTTTTCTGATTCGGACATGGTGGACCTGTTACAGGAATTTCCGGAGCTGGCTGGGGAGACAGACAACCTACAGGAAGCGATTTCAGACCTGTCCCAAACACTTTTAGAGGAGCTATTCTATCTGCTTGGCGACGATATTCCACAGAATCTGCGCGACTCCCTGAAAGGAATTGCGGATGAAGTGGGCAACACCGCTTCAAAAATACAGTCCATAGCCGAACTCATCTCCAACATCCAAACCATAGGCGACCTGCGGCAGACCCTCCAGGAAGAAATATCCGGCGGTGCCGTATCCTCTTCCACTCTGCAAAGCATCATCGACAAATACCCCCTGCTGGAGGATGCCGTAAATGCCTACTGCGGCGGGCTGCTGACGGAGGCGGAGCTGTATGAACTGCTGTGCCGTCAGTACACCCAGGACATGAATGTGTTCCAGGAGACAAGCCGGGCTAAAATATACACCAACGAACTCTTCTATAACCAATGTCTAAGCGCCAACAGCGGGCTGGTCAACCAACTGGCGGAGGAATACGAACTGGATTTCCGTAACTTCAGGAACGTAGAAGCCGCAAAACTGGCAGGGGAACAGAAGCTTCTGGGAAGCATGGCCGGGCTGTGGAGCGAGTATTATGACATTGTTCTGGACAAGGACGGCCAGTACAAGATTCAGGGAACCGCGTACAGCGAGACCTACGATGTCCAGAACTCCTCCGAATATATAGAGATGGAAGAAAAGACCCGGGAGATCCAGCGGTTTCTTGACAAGCTGAATAAGGCTTTCCGCCTGGATACAATTACTTCCATAGAGTTCTCCCCTGGCGCAATGGACAAAAACCTCTCCCCCGGCTCTTTAGGTGAAAATTCCGCCGCCGACACGGAAGAATTTTCCGAAGAACTCAACTGGGTCGAAAAACTCATCGCCAGGACATCCTCGGCGTTAAGCAAACTGAAAGATAAAGTCTCAAACACCTATATCTCCTGGTCCCTGCGAAACCACAGCCTGTCCCAGGCCATGCAAAAGACAAAGGAAGCCATCGGGACCCAGCAGCAGGCCTATGAAAAATACATGCAGAAGGCCGCCGCTGTGGGATTGTCTCCGGAGTACATAAGCAGGATTCAGAACGGCACTCTGGAACTTGAGACCGTCACCGACCAGGCCCTGGCGGACCAGATCAAAGAGTATGAGACCTGGTTTGACAAAGCCACCGAATGCTCCGATGCCATCGGGGATCTGAAAAACCAGCTGGCGGAACTGGCAAGACAAAAGTTTGACAACATCAATACCTATTTCCGCGGCCTGATGGATACCACCGAAAAATCCATCAACAGACTGAACACAAGGGAGAAAAACTCTTTTAAAGCCACAGATGTATCTCTCTACAAAAGCCTGTATGCGGAAACCCAGACCCTCATCGGCTACAATACACAGAGGGCCAGGCAGCTGGAGGAGGCGCTTGACTCCGCTTTAAGCGGCGGCTACATCGAGGCGGGCAGCCAGGCCTGGCAGGATATGTACAATGAGATCCTGGAAGTCCGCAATGCCACCCAGGAGTATGGAAACGAGTTAAACGAAATTGCCCGGAGAGAGTATGACGCTCTGCTCAAGCCCTTCGAAAATGCGCTTACCCGGCTGGATCAGAGAAAATCCATTATAGATACCATGACCGAGCGGCTGGAACTGCAGGGCTACACAGCCAGCAGAGGCCTATATGAACGCCGGCTGCGGGAGGACGAGGCAAGCCTCCGATCCCTTACAGAGCAGGCGGAGCAGCTGCGCCGGAACATGCAGGACGCCATGGAAAAGGGTCTTGAGACCGGCTCCGACCAGTGGCTGGAGATGCAGTCCGCCATCGACGAGAACGTATCCTCCTCCATGGAACTGGAAAACAACATACTAAAGCTGAAAAATACAATCCGTGAACTGGACTGGGAAAAATTTGACCGCCTGGGGGAGCGCCTGTCCCACATCACCGACGAATCGGACTTTCTGCTGGATTTGTTTGATCAGGATGACCTGTATGGGGAAGACGGCAGACTAAACGAAAATGGAAACGCCGTGGCAGGGCTCCATGCGCGGAATTATTACACCCAGAGCGAACTGGCAAAGCGATATCAGGAGGAACTGGACAAAATCAGCGCGCAGTTAGCCGACGACCCTTACAACACTGCCTTAGAGCAGCGCAAATACGACCTGGCCGATGCCTGCCGCGCCGCCGCAAAGGCCGCCTATGAGGAATACCAGGCCGTCACAGAGCTGGGACAAAAGGGATACCAGTCGCAGATCGCCGCGATCCAGGAGCTGATTGACACCAGGAAAAAGCAGATGGATACTGACAAGTCCCTCTATGAACATCAGAAAAGTATTGCGGAAAAAACCAAAAACATTGCAGATATCCAAAAGCAGCTCTCCGCCCTTGCAGGCGATGAGTCCGAGGAAAACAAGGCAAAAATTCAGAAGCTGAAAGTGGATCTGGAGGAGGCTCAAAGGGATCTGGAGGAAACCACCTACGATAAATGGTACAGCGATCAGTCGGATATGCTGGATAAGCTTGCCGAAGAATACGAAGCGCTTATTACCAAACAAAGCCAGGAGGAACAGACCCTGTTCCAGGAGATGATCTCCGGCGCCAACGCCAATGCCCAGGAGATTCGGGATACCATCATAGGCGTCGCACAGAAGTGGGGATACCGCCCCTCCAATGATCTGGAATCCGCATGGATCTCCGGCCCAGGCGGCATCACAGATATAGGCAGCAACATTTCGCAACAGCTGCAGCAACTGTATGAGTTGAACGAAAAGCTTTACCGCGCCAGCGCCGCCCTGGGAGATCTGGGCGTCACCGATTACAGCCTTGAGACCACCATCACCGACGGGAAAACCGCCGAAAGCTTTATTG
>CAMWSA010000538.1 GCA_947176785.1 uncultured Lachnospiraceae bacterium | reverse complement strand
GTGATAAAAAGCATGGCATTGGGCTGGTTTTCATTGATGTCCCGCAGCAGCTCCATAATCTGGTTCTGCACCGTCACATCCAGGGCCGTGGTGGGCTCGTCAGCCACGATCAGCCGGGGATGCAGGATAATGGCCATGGCGATCATAACCCGCTGGCGCATCCCCCCGCTGAGCTGATGGGGATAACATCCATACACCCGCTCCGGCTCCCGAAGCCCCACAGCGGCAAAGGTTTCCAGGACAAGCCGCTTCATTTCCTGCCTCTCCTGCCTGTTGTAGCAGAGGCGCATGCCTTGCGCTCTCCCATGAGCCGTCTTGACATCTGCCACAGGCGGCCCGCCTGCCGTACCATCCCTGGAATAGGCCGGCAGACTGTGCAGCCGCAGCATCTCCTCCACCTGCCTGCCTACCCTCTGGGTGGGATTCAGCGAAGTCATCGGTTCCTGAAAAACCATGGACATCCGGTCCCCCTGATACTGCCGGTACAGCGCCTTATCCTTTGGCTTTCCCACCTCCTGCAGCACCACATCATCGTACAGTATCCTGCCGCTGGTCACTGTGGCCTCCTCCGACACCAGCCCCATCAAAGTCAGCGCCGTCACGGACTTTCCGGAGCCGGATTCCCCCACCACGCCCAAAATCTCCCCGTCCGGAATCTCCAGGCTCACATGACGCACCGCCTCCGTTTTGCCAAAATTCACTGATAGATCCTCTATGGTAATCATTGTGCGTCACCTCCCATGCTTCTGTCCGCCATGCCAATCGCTTTTTCTATGCTCACAGCCCTGTCCGCTTATACAGTGGTCCCCCATTCAACATATATAGTCAACGACAAAAGCTTCCCTGTTCCGTTTAAGTTCAAACAGCAGCCCTCACCTGTTCAAACGCTGTATACCCTCGCTGAGCAGCGAAAAGCCCAGTACGATCCACACAATGGTCAATCCCGGTGCCAGCGCATACCAGGGGGCGGTAGTCAGATACCCCTGGGCATCCGAGAGCATTTTTCCCAGGCTGGCCTGGGGAGGCTGCACGCCGATTCCCAGATAACTCATACCGGACTCTGCCAGGATCGCGTTGTTAAATCCAATCATCACCGACACCCAGAACGTGGAAAAAATATTGGGCAGAATATGCACAAAGAGAATCCTGGCCTGCCCCACGCCCATGAGCCGCGCCCGGCTGATATAATCCGCATCCCGCAGCCGGATAAACTCACTTCTGACGATGCGGATAAAACTGGGCATGAACACAATCCCCAGGGAAATCACCAGATTCCGCTGCCCCGTGCCCATGACGCTGATCACCACCAGCGCCAGCAGGATGCTGGGAAAGCCGTTGACGGCATCTGTGATCCGCATGACAATCTCGTCCACGATGCCCCCGAAATACCCGGTCAGCGCCCCGATCAGAATGCCTGCCGCCCCGGATATGGCCACCACCAGCGTACTGATCAGGATGGTGGTGCCGATCCCCTTCATCACCCTGGAAAAAATATCCCGTCCAAAATTGTCCGTGCCGAATATGTGCCGGAGGGAGGGGGCCGCAAAACGCTCGCCTGCGGACATGGTCGTGGTACTGTAGGGTGTCCAGAAGATGCCCAGCACTGCAAGCAGCACAACCAGGCCCGTCATACACAGGCCCGCAATCAAGTATTTATTCCATTTTATGCCGCTTCCCTTTTTCATCCTGACTCCCATGCCGTTGTACTGTTCCCTTTATCATTGGGCATATGTAGAAAAACGGATCCCCGGTGCCCCGCTGTGGATCCGGAAAGGCAGTCCCCTTATATCACTTATCTGCCGCTGATCCTGGGGTCCACCACCCGGTACAGAATATCCACCAGAAAGTACACAAATATCACCACAAAGGTAATATACAAAATCAAAATCTCCACCACCGGCAAGTCCCTGGTGGAGATGGAACTGATCAGCAGCCTACCTATTCCAGGCAGAGAAAATACCTGTTCCACCACAATGCTGCCCGCCACAATCTCCGCAATAATCATGCCCAGGAAGGTGATCACCGGCATCATGGCGTTGCGCAGCACATGGCCGTACATCACCCGCCGCTCACTGCAGCCCTTGCTCCGGGCGGTGCGCACATAGTCCGCCCTCATCTCCGTCAGCATGGAATTGCGCAGAAAGCGGGCTGTCATGGCCGCCTTGGGCAGGGCGATGGCCATGGCCGGAAACAGCAGATAAAACAGAAAACCGCCCATATCCTTTTCATAACTCACATATCCGCCCGGCACGAAGCATTTAAACACCATGCCAAACAGGTAAGTCACAATGATCCCCAGGAAAAAAGAGGGAATCGCCATGGATGCCTGCGTAATCACCCCCAGAGCCGCATCCAGCACCCTGTTTTTGCTGTGCGCCCACAATACGCCCAGAGGAATGGATACCGCCACGATCAGCACCAGCGAGATGGCCGCCAGGGACAGCGTTACAGGCAGCTTGTCCCCGATCAACTCCGCCACGGGCATCATCTCGTTCATGTTTTTGGCATAGCGGTAGCTGATGCCCAGGTCACCCGTAAGCCCCCCCCCGGCCCATCGGAAATACCGCACCACCGGAGGATCGTTCAGGCCCAGTTCCTCCCGAAGCTGGGCTTCCCTCTCGGGAGTCGCCTCCGTCCCCAGTATGGAAGTAACCACATCCCCCGGAATGATCTGGAAAGCGATAAAGGCGGCCGCAGATACCACGAACAATGTCATAATGAGAGTAACGATTTTTTTAACCAGGTATTTCATGGGCCGCCTCCTTTCGTTATTTTTTTCACCAATGGTTACCATTTCCTTCCCCCATGTCACATGTTGGCCTTTTATACAGCATGTGACGTGCAGGAGCCGGAAAGCCCCGGCGTTCATTCGTATAAGCCCCGCGCCCGCCCTGCCCCTGCGGAGATTCCAATTCCCTTGTCCCTGCC
>CAMWSA010000537.1 GCA_947176785.1 uncultured Lachnospiraceae bacterium | reverse complement strand
CATGAGTGACAGCCGACGGTTGCAGCATAATAATTGCATATTTGGGGAACTTAAAAAACTCCCGAAAATCCTGGATTTTCGAGAGTACATAAAATTTTCTTCGAGGATGTAATTAACTTTGTGTCTTTGAGCTTTACTCCTTGATAGGTGTCTGCCCACCATAATATTCCGGAAACCCAGTATTTATAAGGGCTTGTGGGCTCCGCCCACACCTTATCTGTCACTTACCCGCAACATTATATATTATCCTACAATATCTTAGCACAGACTCTCGGAATCTCTAAGCCTTATTTTATGGGGCTTCCAATATTCCCGTCTTATGGATTCCCCCGCTTTTTACGGATCATACGAATCAAAAGCCGCCATTTTCCGCCAAGAGATTCCGAGAGACTATTAGCTTCTGGATTTTGTATCACTGTTCCATATTTTCCAGAAATCCTTTATACCAAATCGGCACATTATGTGAAACTCTTACCGGATTCCCATTTTTGTATATCGCAAACCTACGAAACTCTATTGTATTATCATATAATACTGCTAAATCACACTTCGGCAAAACAAGCTTCAGATTATCAAATGTATTAATATATCTTCTTTCAATATCTTTTTCTGCAATACCATGTCCGCCCTGTTTTACACGTTCCAGTACTCTTTCTTTGGCAATATCTGCACCCTCAACCCCAATATAATGCAGTTCGATAAAATATCCTCTTTTTTGGGCCTTTGCTATATGATTCAAAATCGTTTTCCCACACAATGTAGTCTCTTGATTAAAGGTAATACCCTCATTAAAATATTGGGCTATCCTCTTTACTGCGATTTTCCCCGCAGCCATAACATCTGAAGTATTCCTCCAATCGCCAAACTCTCTCAATATTTCATCTGCATTTACCCTTGGCATTTCCTGCATACTTTGCAGAGACTGATATAAAGTTGATTTACCTGCCCCATTGACACCTGCTATCATTATATATTTCTTCACTAAAAGAGCTTCCTTTCTATTACCTGACGTTGTTTTCTTTGCAGAAGAAAATCACCCACCATCTCATAAAAGCTTCTTTGCTCTTCTGTTTCCGCCTCTAGTACAAGCTGCAAGGTGTCTTCTGGTTGTAAGCTTTTTAAATCTTCATAGATTTTTTCATATTTCTTTACGTCACACACACAATCACCTCATACTAATTTATATGGTTCTTAAATACTATTATAACCAAAACCTTCCTAAACAGTAAGACAGACTCTGCAGGAAAACCCTGCGAAGTCTGTCTTTGAATTTGTAAATCCTCTTGTTTCCTACCTCTTGGAGAACTGAGGCGCACGTCTTGCCGCTTTCAAGCCGTACTTCTTTCTCTCCTTCATACGAGGGTCTCTGGTCAGGTAGCCTGCCTTCTTCAAGGTAGGTCTGTAGTCGGCGTCCGCCTGCAGCAGGGCCCTTGCGACACCATGCCTGATGGCACCGGCCTGGCCGGTGTATCCGCCGCCCTTTACGTTGACGATGATATCAAACTTGTCTGCCGTCTCGGTAGCCACCAGGGGCTGACGCACGATCACCTTCAGGGTCTCCAGGCCGAAGTAATCGTCCATGCTTCTCTTATTGATGGTCACATCGCCCTTGCCGGGTACCAGATATACTCTTGCGATGGATTTCTTTCTTCTTCCGGTTCCATAGTATTTTGCTGTCTTAGCCATGATCTATTCTCCTTTCCGTCCTTTAGAATGTCAGCACTTCGGGCTTCTGGGCTGCGTGATTGTGCTCAGGCCCTGCGTATACATGCAGCTTGGTATACATCTGCCTTCCTAAAGGTCCCTTGGGAAGCATGCCCTTGACAGCCAGCTCGATCACCTGCTCAGGCCTCTTGGCCATCTTCTCTCTCAGGGTCGTCTCCTTCATGCCGCCTACATAGTCGGAATGATGATAGTAAATTTTCTGGTCTAACTTCCTGCCGGTAACCTTGACCTTCTCTGCGTTGATCACGATCACGTAATCGCCGCAATCCATATGAGGGGTAAAGATCGGCTTATTCTTGCCTCTGAGCACCTTGGCAATCTCGGAAGCCAGGCGGCCCAAGGTCTGATCTGTAGCGTCTACTACATACCACTTTCTATCGATAGTAGCTGGACTAGCCATAAATGTTTTCATTGCGTTACCTCCGTATTACTTTGTCCTTCGACTTGTTTGGCTGGCTCCTTCCCTCCTTAAGCGGCAGATGTCCGGCTACAGCTTAAAGGCTTCCAGGGCCTGATTCAATTTATCTTTATGCCTTGTCGGGGCTTTGACTCGGCACTAAGAACCTACACATAAAAACAGCGCGGCAAATACTGTCCGATGACCATTATTATAACTTCGCCACAGTGATTAATTATATTATACGTTTTCTTCGCTGTCAATATGGTTTTTATACTTTTTCCCGCTTTTTTGCCGTTATTTTTTCATATACTAATATGTAAATGCTCTTTCATAACCCGGTTTCAAATACAGGTTTGCCGCCGCATTGCAAAGGGTATTATACCTCTATGTAAGCCCCCGCCTGCACGCGCCACATCTGCGCGTACTTTCCGTTTCTTTCAAGAAGCTGCTCATGGCTGCCCTGTTCTGTGATTCTGCCCTGTTCCAGCATAATGATGCGGTCGGCAAGCCTGGTGGTGGACAGGCGGTGTGAGATAAAGATCACCGTCTTATCCTTTGTCGCGGAAAGCATGGCATGGTTCAGCTGATATTCCGCAATGGGGTCAAGTGCGCTCGACGGCTCGTCCAGGATCATCAGCCCGGCTTTCCTGTAAAAGACTCTGGCAATCGCAAGCTTCTGGCTTTCTCCTCCCGACAGGTTCATGCCGTCCTCCATAAATTCGGTCGTGAGCGGCGTATCAAGCCCCTTTGCCATCCCGTCCACACGTTCCATCAGTCCGCTATCCGCAAGGGAGTCCCTTATTCC
>CAMWSA010000536.1 GCA_947176785.1 uncultured Lachnospiraceae bacterium | reverse complement strand
TCCCCGGCTCTGCGGGTTCCTGGGAACCGGAGTTCACGCCACCTGCGGGTCCCGATGCCGCCCCGGAGCCCGGTTCTGTGGCGGGATTTTGCGACGCTCCCGAGCCTGACTCCCCGGCAGAATTCTGCGACGCTCCCAAGCCTGGCTCCCCGGCAGGATTCTGCGCTGCTCCCAAGCCTGGCTCCCCGGCAGAATTCTGCGACGCTCCCAAGCCTGGCTCCCCAGCGGGACTATGCGACGCTCCCGAGCCTGGCTCCCCGGCAGAATTCTGCGACGCTCCCAAGCCAGGCTCCCCAGCGGGACTATGCGACGCTCCCGAGCCTGGCTCCCCGGCAGGATTCTGCGCTGCTCCCAAGCCAGGCTCCCCGGCGGGATTCTGCGACGCTTCCGAACCGGACTCCCGATTCTCCAAAGACGATGCTTCCCCGGCTCCCGCTTCCATAGAAGCGACGGAATCCGAATCAACTTCCCATGTCTGTCCCTGTCCTCTGCCAGGGATATACCCCAGGGCCCATAGCAGCACCAACACGATAGCTGCCCCCAGTACAATGCCCGCCAGCAGGCTAAACGCCATGTTGCGGGAATATTTTTGTTCATTCATCTCTTTCATGGTTCCCCCACAAAGCTTTCCCCGTCCGCAGTCTCGTTTTCGTTTGTCTCCCCGCCGCCAATCAGCACATCCTTTCCACAGAAGGCAAAGCCATACTTCCTGATACGCTCCTTAGAAATCCCCTTTGCCAGCAAAACCGCCTGATAATTTTTCTCCTCAATCTGTTCCAGGGCCGTCCGCACCGTGTCGGCCAGTTCCCCTTCCCCGGGGGCCTGTACCTTGAACTCCAGAATGATGGCGTCATCCCTGGACATGTCCACGGGCTCCAGCATCACGTCATACCTGCCAAAGCCGCTCTCCCGGTTGGACGTCACCGTGTACCGGCCTGACAGTTCCACCATCAGCCCCAGCACAAAGCCGTGGTAAAAGCGCTCCGGCTCGCTGCAGGGCCTCCCGCCCGTGTCGAAATAGCTGAACATCTCCAGGGTGACCTTGTTCATGTAGGTGTTCATCGCCACCACATCCCCCAGCAGCAGCGCCATGATAAAGTCACTGTAATATTCATTTCCGGAAAACCAGTCCCGCACCATATCCTCAAACATGGCACAGACCTCCCGGTTGGTCAGCTTCAGCTTATATATCCAACGTCCCGTCCTCTCCACAAACGTGGTGTCAATCACCCGCAGATACCCGCTGGCCAGCAGCAGGCTCCATATGGCGTTCTTTTTTACGGAAAGCTGGTTATAGACGATCTGCTCGTCAATCTCCATCTCCAGCGTGCCGCCGCCCAGCAGTTCCTCAAAGGTCTTCTTGATGTTGGCACCGCCCTCCCGGAGAAGCTTGCCCACCAGCCTGTTGGAACTGGTGTTGACCCAGTATTGGCCCACCCTCCTCTCATCCAGAAAATTCAGGATGGACCAGGGGTTATAGATATCCCTCCTGCTGCCGAAGGTGAACCCGTCATACCAGTCCCTGACCTGCTGCTTTTGATCTGAGAGGCCATACTCCTCCAGGGCGGCAAACACTTCCCCCTCTGTGAAACCAAAGCTGTCCGCATAGATTTCCGATGTTATAGTCACTACCTTCAGATTGTTCAGATCGGAAAACATGGACTCCTTGCTCACCCTGGTAATCCCGGTCAGGATGGCCCGCTCCATGTAGGGGTTGGCCTTGAAGGTTGCGTTAAACAGGCTCCTGGTAAACGCCGTCAGTTCATCCCAGTACCCTTCGATATATGCCTCCTGCATGGGGGTGTCATACTCATCCAGCAGGATAATCACCCTTTTCCCATAGTGCCGCATCAGAAAGCCAGACAGCGTTTTCAGGGCACCCGCCTCCGTGCGGTCTCCTGTGCCGGTCAAAAACTGCCTGTATATCTTCCTCTCGTTCTCGTTCAGTTTCTCGCTTTCCGCCAGAAATTCAAAACGATTATACAGATCCATAATGATCTCACGTATCTTCTTTCTGGCCTCTTGGTACGTGCTTTCCTTCACATCAGAAAAGTTGAACGAAATCACTGGATAAGTCCCCTGAAGCCGCCGGTATTTCTCCTCCTGCCAGATAGAAAGCCCCGCAAACAAATCCTCCCGCCCGGCGTAATCCACCGAGAAAAACTGTTCCACCATGCTCATGTTCAGCGTCTTGCCGAAGCGCCTGGGCCGGGTAATCAAGGTCACATCATCATCCGCCTCCCACCACTGCCTGATAAAGTCCGTTTTGTCTATATAGAAATTGTTGCTGGTCCTGATCCTTTCAAAATCCTGCCGCCCTATACTGACCGTCCTTGCCATAGTCTGTTTTCCTTTCTTCTGGGGATCATCTGATCTCCAGTTCCACATGTTCCCTCCAAATACACAACCCGGAAATCCATGTCAGATCTCTTTAGGCACTTAATAACGAAATTTTGCGTGTGGATTCCGGTTTATCCGGGTTAGGGAATCCTGACATGAAGCTACATATTAGGGTAGCATGGGACGTGCAGGAAGGAAAATCTAATCGCTTGAGAGTATAATTAGTGAACGATACACCAGCCCATCTCCCTTACTGCCGCTCTCTGATCCATGTCTCTCTTCATAGTTATACTATATCCTCTTTCTATTTTGAAATCAACAGAAATGTGTGAAATTTACCGGGCGAAGATTCCGCAATTGGTCTACATATCCACCGCATAGTTCGCACAGTAAACATCAAAATCCCCAAAACAACTCTTAGTCTGCTTTGTTTTGGAAAGTGCCCCGTTTCACCTCTCCCCGGCCTCCTCCAGGAATCTCTGGATAAACTCCTCCGGCAATGTGCCCTTGCGAAGGCAGACGCTCCATTCCCCCCCCCAGCCGGGGGGTGATCCACAGAGGCGGCGGGCGAGGCGGGGCCGGGTGGGGCTGTGGGGGGGGGGGGGT
>CAMWSA010000535.1 GCA_947176785.1 uncultured Lachnospiraceae bacterium | reverse complement strand
CGCCTGTCCGGGTGGCAGTGCCCGGCTCCAAGAGTATCACCAACCGCGCTCTGCTTTTAGCCACTTTGGCCAGGGGTACTTCCACCCTGCGGGGGGTGCTGTTCTCCGACGACTCCCGGCATTTTTTGAAGTGTATCCAGGAGTTGGGCTTTGAGACGGAAGTAGATGAAGCGCAGAAAACGGTACGGGTCATGGGGCTGGGAGGAGCGATCCCCAGGGCGGAGGCCAGTCTCCATGTGGGCAGCGCCGGCACGGCCGCCCGGTTCCTGACGGCCTGTCTGGGGGTATCCCGTGGGATTTACCACATGGACGCCTCGGAGCAGATGCGCAGGCGGCCCATGGCCCCGCTGCTGGCCTCCCTGCGGGAGTTGGGCTGTGAGATTGTGTGTGAGGGGGAGGAGGGGTATTTTCCCTTTACCCTTAAGGGCAACGGCTTCGGGAAAAGGCTCATTGACGTGGATATCGAACACAGCAGCCAGTTTCTCAGCGCCCTGCTCATATCCTCCTGCCTCTCCCCGGAGGACATGACCATCCGGATCCGGGGCGGGCACGGCATGGCCTACATCCGGATCACCACCCGGATGATGGAGCAATTCGGCGTCCATGCGGCTCCCCTGTACTATTGTACAGGCAGCGGAACCGGCCACGACTGCCGCGGCTGTGTGAACAGCACCCGCCCCATGGGCTACCGGACCGCCGCCGGGCAGCACTACCGGGCACTGGACTATCAGATTGAGCCGGACGTATCCGCTGCCTGCTATTTCTACGCCCTGGGGGCACTGCTGGGCGTGCCCGTGCAGGTCCTGCGGGTGAGTCGTGAGAGTATGCAGGGGGATATGGCTTTTCTGGATATTCTGAGGCAGATGGGATGTTTATTGCGGGAAGAGGAGGAAGGACTGCTTCTGCTACCCCCGGCTAACGGACGGCTGGCAGGCGTGACGGCGGATATGTCCGCCTGTTCCGACCAGGCCATTACCCTGGCGGCCATCGCCCCCTATGCGGACACCCCCACTGCCATCACCGGCATCGGGCATATCCGTTTTCAGGAATGTGACCGCTTAAACGCCATCTCTGCGGAACTGGGCCGTATGGGGATCCGCTGTGAGACCACTCAGGACAGCATTACTGTCTATCCCGGCACGCCCCGTCCCTGCACCGTCAGGACCTATGAGGATCATCGCATGGCTATGGGCTTTACCCTGACGGGCCTTCGAACACCCGGAATCGTCATAGAAAATCCCGGCTGTTGCCGAAAAACCTTCGAAGACTATTACGAGACACTGGAGGCTTGTCTTGGGCAGTTGTAGGCACCGGCGCTTTCAAACAGATTAGGATACGGCAGCGTCTGGTCCGTGGCCGCCGCCCGTTGGCATGGCACTATGGGCAGTTCAGACTTTTTTCTTGCCATATGACCGATTTAGGTTTATCCTATATCTATACCGACGGTGGTTGAGATTTTCCAATTTCCTTACGACACATGCTGCATAATTGGGCAGCATGTGCCGTACAGGAAGGAACAGCTATATTCACGAGCGGTTAGATTTTCCTTCCTGCCTGGCGCATGACGTCCGATTATGCGGCATGTGCCGGGCAGGAATTGGAAAATCTCAGCGCTTGTCAGTATAATCGGTCGGGGTATAGATCCATAGACAGGAGGCTCATTTATGAACAAGAAACATGTGGTAGTGTCCCTGGGACACGATGCGCTGGGATACACCACTTTGGAACAAAAGGATGCGGTTAAGAGGACAGCCCGGGTCCTGGCAGACCTGGTGGAGGCGGACTGCCAGCTGACTATCACTCACAGCAACGGTCCCCAGGTAAGCATGATTCACAAGGCCATGACGGAACTGCGCCGGATCTATATTGACTACACTCCCGCGCCCATGTGCGTCTGCTCCGCCATGAGCCAGGGCTACGTGGGCTACGACCTTCAAAATGCCCTGCGCGGCGAACTTCTGTCCCGGGGCATCTCCAAATCAGTATGCACCATCCTGACCCAGGTGACGGTAGACCCTTACGATGATGCCTTCTATGAGCCCAGCAAGGTCATTGGCCGCTATATGTCCCGGGAAGACGCGGAGACGGAGATTAAAAAGGGCAACTATGTCAGGGAGTTTCCCGGCAAAGGCTTCCGCCGTGTGATCGCCGCCCCAAAGCCCATTGACATCGTAGAGATCGAAGCCATCCGCACGCTGGCTATGGCGGATCAGGTGGTCATCGCCTGCGGCGGAGGCGGTATTCCCGTCATCGAACAGAAGCATGTGCTGAAGGGGGCCTCCGCCGTCATTGAAAAAGACGCCATCGCAGGCAGACTGGCGGCGGAACTGCAATGCGACCAGCTGATCATCCTGACCGGCGTAGGCCAGGTCTGCGAAAATTATGGTACGGAAAACCAGAAACCCATCTCTACCATGACTGTTTTACAGGCTCGGGAGTTGTTAGCCCAGGGCCAGTTTGAGCCGGGCACCATGCTGCCCAAGATCGAGGCCGCCATCACCTATCTGGGAGAAAATCCCCGGGGCGAGGTGCTGATTACCTCTATGGATGCATTAAAAGATGCATTAAAGGGAAAAAACGGTACTAAGATCACCGCTTAAGCAGGAAATCCTGCAAAAGGCAGCGGAAACCGCATATGCGCTCCGCTGCCTTCGATCCCTTAAGCCTCTTTTTTCGTTTCCCCACAATTTTCCGCAGCTTCCATCCCTGATGCTTCAGCCCCAGGGCCGACAGCATGGTCCCCAGAATAATGCAGAAATCGGACACATTAAATACCAGCCTGCGCAGCGGCTTCCATTTTACATTGAATGACACATAGTCCGTCACATACTGCTGCTTCAGCCGGTCATAGGTGTTGCTGAAAGCGCCGCCCAACAGCAGGGACAATCCCGCCCGCAGCAGGTTGCTGCCGTAAAAGCCGAGACTGAGAATGAAGACCAATGTGGCG
>CAMWSA010000534.1 GCA_947176785.1 uncultured Lachnospiraceae bacterium | reverse complement strand
AGATCTGTTGCCTGACCTGGTGGATAAGTTCACCGGCAAAAAGGAGACGGGCCTGGAGGATGAGGAGGCTGTAAATATCGCCTTCCCCGACCGGAAAGAAGAAGAGTGAGGGAATTCCTGTTCCGAAACGGGCTGCTGCCGCATATAGTAGCATAAGGGCTGTTATGTTAAAGGGACGGATATGAAACTATTTAAACTGATTGGGCTGGCCGCTTTTTTTATCGCATTGGGTATGCTGATTATGCTGTTTTTGACCAGCAGGCTGATGGGGTTGTTTTTGATTGCCCTGCTGCTTCTGCTGGGGTACTGTTGCCTGTGCTCTGATCTGTGAGCGCCCGGCGACAGGGCGGCCCGGGCCTCATTCAAGAGAAACAGGGCAGGGAAATAAGGATTGTAAGGATATGGAAAAAGGGATAAACTGGGAGGAAGTCGATAAGGCTAAAAGCGAGGATGAACTGCGGGGCATGAAGCTGTGGCTGTTCCAGGAGAATATCCGTCTCCAGAATGAACGTAACGAGTTGGAGGACATGCAGGACAAGCTGCTGAAGGAGAGAGTACGCTTCCGGGACGAGATGGAAGCCTTAAACCGTCGGATTGCCATGGAGCAGAAGCGTCTGCGGGAGGAAAATCTGTTCTTTGACAAGAAACTGGCGATCCTACAGGACGGCTTCCGCAAACTGGACGAGGACAGACAGCAGTTTGAGCAGGAAAAACGCAGGCTGGAACAGAGCGTCAGATATCAGCGGCAGAGGGAGGATGCAGAACTGCCGGTGCAGGGAGACAATATTGCCCATGTACTGTTTCGCAGCGCCGGGAATCCGCTTACTCTGCGTAAGCGGTACCGGGATCTTCTGAAGATCTTTCACCCGGACAATTTCTGCGGGGACGCGGAACTGATGCAGTATATCAACAGGGAATTCCAACGCCGCAAGGAGGAATAGGGGTAACAAAAAACCGGCTCACAGGGAACCGGTTTTTCTTTGCTTTTCAGGGGAAACTTGACAGTTAAGCCCTCTCAACCTTGCCAGACTTCAAGCATCTGGTGCAAACATGTAACTTCCGGGCAGCGCCATTAACCATGCACTTAACATTCTTGACGTTGGAATTCCAGATTGCATTGCTTCTTCTATGAGAATGGCTTACGTTGTTACCGAAATGAACGCCCTTACCACAAATATCACACTTCGCCATCTTGACACCTCCTCAACCTTAAGCTGTTTTCTCCATATTCATTGCATAAAAATTAACAACATTGATATATTAACAGAAAAAGCATGGAAAAGCAAGTGAAAAAATGAAATTTTTATTTTTTGTTATTGGGGTGTTCCATTTTTAACCAAAAGCATGTATAATGATGATTGATTAGAGTGAAAAACAGTGTCTCACAGAATGTATGCCGTTGGAGGAGGGACTGCGGAACTCATAATAAGGAGGTAGTATTATATGAAGGGTTCTTCTATGAATACACATATGGGCAATATTGTGATCAACAATGAAGTCATTGCCCAATATGCCGGAAGCGTGGCCGTGGAATGCTTTGGGATCGTTGGGATGGCGGGGGTCAGCATGAAGGATGGCATGTCCAGGCTTTTAAAAAAGGACAGCCTGACCCGAGGTATCAATGTAAGCCTGAACAACAACAAGCTTACGCTGGATTTTCATGTGATCGTGGCTTACGGCGTGAGCATTATCGCCGTGTCGGACAATCTGATCAGCAGCGTGAAATATAAAGTGGAAGAGTTTACCGGAATCCATATCGAAAAGATCAACATCTTTGTGGAAGGTGTTAGGGTGATTGATTAATCAGCCGCCTTCGATGCCAGTACTGGCCTGGGGGCTGAAGAACTATATTTTAGGAGGACTTGTCGTGACTTCAAATACAATCGACGCTAAGATGCTGTCAAGGATGTTCTTAGCTGGCGCAAAAAACCTGGAAAATAAGAAAGAATGGATCAATGAACTGAACGTATTTCCCGTGCCGGACGGCGATACGGGCACCAATATGACCATGACCATCATGTCAGCGGCCAGGGAGGTGTCTGCGCTGGGCGAAAACCCCGATATGGTGTCTCTGTGCAAGGCTGTCTCCAGCGGCTCTCTGCGGGGAGCCAGAGGGAATTCCGGCGTTATCCTGTCCCAGCTGCTGCGGGGCTTTACCAAGAGCATCGGCGGCAAGGACCGGCTGGGCATCCCGGAGTTGTCCGACGCCTTTGAAAAAGCGGTGGAAACTGCCTATAAAGCAGTGATGAAGCCCAAGGAGGGCACGATCCTGACAGTGGCCAAGGGCGGAGCCGAGAAGGCGAGGGAGTTGGCAAACAGCGGTGTGGAGGATATGGGTGAGTTCCTTGAACAGGTGATTGCCCACGCCAGGCATGTGCTGAGTCAGACCCCTGAGTTATTGCCGGTGCTAAAGCAGGCGGGTGTGGTGGATTCCGGCGGCCAGGGGCTGGTGGAAGTGATGAGCGGTGCCTATGACGCCTTCCTGGGCAAGGAGATTGATTATACCATTGCCCAGGAAGGTCCGGCGGGCAAATCCTCCGGCTATCAGGCCCAGGCCCAGGCGGAGATCAAATTCGGCTACTGCACGGAATTTATTATTATGCTCAGCAAGACCTTCAACATTAAGCAAGAGATGGACTTCAAGGCTTATCTGGAGTCCATCGGGGATTCCATCGTATGCGTGGCGGACGAGGACGTGGTCAAGGTACATGTACATACCAATGACCCCGGTCTGGCAATTCAGAAGGCATTGCAGTATGGACAATTATCCAATTTAAAGATTGACAATATGCGCTTGGAGCATCAGGAGAAGCTGTTTAAGATGAGCGGGAAGGAAGAAGCGGCGCAGACACAGGAGCAGGCCCCTGCTTCCCCGCAGGCTTCCGCTCCTGCCCAGCCTCCCAAGCCTGTGGGGTTTCTGGCGGTGTCAGTGGGGGACGGTGTGAACG
>CAMWSA010000533.1 GCA_947176785.1 uncultured Lachnospiraceae bacterium | reverse complement strand
CCAGTATATTGACCAGAAATCCTGCCTCCCCCACCAGAAAGGGAACCGTAAACCACAGACAGCGCCAATCCTTCCGCCTCCTCCACAGTACAAAGGCAATGCCCTCCAGCAAAAACAGAAGCTCCGCCGTCAGCAATGCCGTCGAAAAGTTGGCACCGGCCGCCATGAAGGCTGCCCCTGTACACGCAGCCAATTCCAAAATCCACCCCGCCCTTCTGCCCCGCCGGCGGTATAATCTCTCAAAAAACAGCACCGCAAAACCCACCGTCAGATTGAAAAAGCCCTGCATAAACACATAGTGGACAGCCGCATTATAGTAATACAGCCCCGATGCCGGCGTATACATAAACACGCACTGCATGACCGTTGCCGCCATCGTCACAGACACACAGGCATAGCCGTCCAGCCCAAATAGACGCCTCAACAGGGCATGCATCAGCACAGACGTGGAAACACAGATCATTCCAATCATCATATACGGAACCACATGTACATACTGTTCCCCAAATGCCATGGGAGAGACAGCAAAGAAAAAAATGGAACTGTAGGTCCCCTGCCACTGCATATAATTGCTGGCCACCGTGGAGAAAGCCGTCTTCAATACTTCCCACAGGCTATGGGTATTCAGCCAGGCACAGTGTACATGGAACGGAAACCGCAGATCGTCTCCCAGCCCATGGTTGTAGCGCCCGATATACAGCAGCGGCAGGATAAAAAATAAGCAGCCCAGTATTGTAAGACAGCAAAACGCCTTCCGGGTCAGAAACTCCCGCTCCAGTTTTTTTAGTTTTTCCCTCATTCCGTTTACTCCTCTTATCCAGCGTATTCCCGCCGGTACGCGGGAACCGTGATCCATGTCCGGCCCGGGGACAACCTTTTCCGAGTAGCCGTGCCCGGGACTTGGCAGGCCGTCTGCCCTGCCAAGCCAAGGATCAACAAGCCATAAGCCGGATCAATTATAAACGTTTCTTTTCCTTCGCAGGTCTGCTGCCGGCAGACATCTCTCTTTTTAAGCAGAGACGATAAAAAAAGCCGGAGATTCAGGCCTTTCCACCGCCCCATATGTACACAAAAAATCCCACACACGGAATGTGCGGGATTTTTTGCTAGTCATCGCTCTTCGGGCCAAAGGCCAGCCATGGACTGTAATATTCTTCCGGCGGCGGATCCGGCATGGGGCTTGACCGATACTCGTTAGGCCGGGAGGAGTAAACCTGTACAGTAAAACGGTACGCCCGATCCGGCCCGCTTATCAAAAAAAGGGTGCTGATCTTTATTCCACCATACCCCTGCTCCCGGATCAGTTCCTTGGACCAGGTATTGTTCATTACGTAGACACCCGTTTCGTCATAAAGAGTCACATTAAAGGTGTCCTTGTCCTCATATTCGTCAAGATTACTCCAGAGGGCATAATACTGCTTGTTATCATCGATCTCATATATTTTCCACTCCAGACCCACCGGTGCGGGAAGCAGCGGGGCGGATTCGCCCGTATATTCAAAAGCATCCGATATTACATAAGGGCTGTCGGCATATTGATAACCATCCCCCGTGGCAGCTATGGAAAAGTAATAAAAGCCGTTCTCCTCAAGCACCGACGACAAATTCCAGCTTTGAGTCTCCCTTTCCCTGATATCGCCGCCTATTCTCACCTTCTCCTCATGATACCAGTCGCTGTCCTCCGGATCAGGCGGGGTTGGGCTGTCTCTCCTGTACAGCCTGCACCAGAACTGGGCCTCGTACCCCACACCCGCCTCCGGCACATTGCCCCATGTGGCGATGCCTGTCTCCCCGTCCCAGTGGGGATTCTCCGGCGAAGGCAGAACAATAAGCGTACCCGCATCCTCACCGACGCCGGGCTGCCCTTCCTCCTGCCGGGCAGACATAAACAGAACACAGCCCGTCACAAGGCCAATCAGGAAAAAAGTCCCCAGCACGCAAAGGACCTCCCGTCCCCTGTAAAAAAATGCATTTCTCACCTGCCTCACGGACTGATACCGCCTGTCCGGGTCCAGGTTCATGCACTTGCGGATGATCTTCTTATATCGCAATTTTTGGGCTTTTTCTCCCAAAATCTGATGCAGCGTCGCTCCCAGAGCATAGATATCCGTCCGCTCGTCCGTCTGGGAGAAGCCATACTGCTCCGGCGGTGCAAACCCTCTGGTGCCCAGCAGCCGGGTGTCCTGCTCCTGCTCCTCCTTGGGCATCCGGGCAGCGTCAAAGTCAATCAGATACAACCGCCCGTCCTCTGTCAGGAGAATGTTGGAGGGCTTGATATCCCGGTGGATAATTCCCTTTCCATGTAGGAACGCAAGCACGGAACACAGTTGCCGGACTGCGCTGCGAAGTTGTTTCCCGGACAAATCTGCGCTGCCGCAGGTCCGGCCCTCAATATATTCCTCCACCACCGTGGTAAAGTCCTCTCCCACAGTGACCTGGTACAGCTTTGGCAGACAGGGATGGGGACAAGCCTGCAGCGTCTGATAAATCGGATGCCGGCCTTTCAGGGTCTTGCGCACATATACCTGTTCCTCGTCCCGCTCCCGCACCAGATGTACCATACTTTTCCCGCTCTGTTTGATCAGCCTGATCTCCTCGTACCCCATAGCTTATGCCCTTCTCCCTCGGATGTATTGATGCCATGTGTAAAAATCCCACATGATATGGATGACCCCTGGCCCGTTTCCTGCCGCCGTCAGTCATTCTGTCATGTGAAAACACAGGGTTCCTGAACTGTCTGCCCCTTCTATTATGCCAGCACACCTGGGCGATGGCAAGACCATTTTTACTTTAACTCCACCAAAATATAGTTTTCCCTTCCCCTGATCCTGTGATACATCTTATCCTCCAGAATCGGCAGGTCTAAGGCGGCCAGATCCAGGGCCGGATCCCTCACCACATTTTTCAGACCATAATATTGATAGAAGCCCGCCTGCCCCCACCACCACTGC
>CAMWSA010000532.1 GCA_947176785.1 uncultured Lachnospiraceae bacterium | reverse complement strand
CCCCAATTCACATCTGACTTCGCTTGTCATGGGCTCTTTTTTATTTTTGTCTGCATACCCGGTATTCAAATAATATTCTTGCCCATTATCCAATACAACTATAGACATTCCCGGAACATTTCCCATTTCACATACTTTTCTGACATAATCCTCCACATTCTCAATATTATACTTTTTTCCGTCATAGCACGAAAATAAATAGCCGATACAAAATATACATATAATGCCAATGACTGTAATCCGAGCAATCTTATATTTCATAGGGTAACCTTCCGATAATTGACATATTCTTCCACGCCTGCCGTCCTTGACGGAAATAAAATTCAGCGGATGAAGTTGGATGACATTCCCTTTTGGTATGAGGACATGCAGGACTTTGAACACCAGGCTGCGTCCCGGCGCCGTCCAGCTGGAGATCGGCGTACAGTCAACCTGTGAGAAAACCATTGCAGAAATTCACCGGAAAATGGATTTTACCAGGGTGGCCGCCATCGTGCGGCGCATCTCCTCCTGGCAGAATATCCATGTACATCTGGACTTGATCGCCGGACTTCCCTTTGAGGCTCTGCCCCGGTTCCAGGATATCAATATTCGGGAATCCTTGTCATACACCGGCGCAAGGGGCTGCGTCACCCGTTCGTACTCTGCCATATTATCCTCTTTCCGCATATCACAGGATTTACCTGCGATATAGCACCAATCAAATCAGTATATGGAGATTTTACATCCATACTTACCTTATTCCTGCATACCGCTGGCTGCGCCTGCGGTATTGCACTGATCAGTATTTGGAAGTTTTACTTCCATACTTTTTCTATCACACAGCTGTGAGGTTTGTTTTTGTTCTCCCTGTCATAGTTTATCCCCACAAGCAGGATTTCCCCTGTAAAGCTTTCCAGCGCCTGGATATATTTTCTGTCCTTAATCTGCTGTATGGCCGCCGAAGCTGACTTATCATATTTCAGTTCCACCACCAGAGCCGGCTTGCCCACAAAGGGCAGCGGCAGAAATACTACATCCGCAAAACCGCGCCCAGTGGGAAACTCTCTAATCAGCCTATAATCTTTCCTCGCACTGTAATATGCCAGGCCAATGGCACAGCTGAGAGAGTTCTCATCGTTATACATGAGTATGGACGAAGCCTCCATATGGGCCAGGTCAAGTCCCTCCTCAACACTTTTTTCATCACCGCTTAAGGTGGCCTCCAGAAGCTTCTCCGATGCTTTCAAAATGCGTATAATCTCCGGCCACCCGCCCACACTCATAGCATTTTCAAATTCCCCGATAATCTCCTTGTTGGGGATATATACCTCTCTTTTTTCGGAGTCATACGCAAGATATCCCAGGTGGATCAGCAATGTCAATACATCATCTTTTGTCTTAAAGGTACTCATATCATTCTGAAAACTGAATGTATTGACCCTGACACGCCCACCGCCCAGCATCTGCACAATATCCGTGCGAAGTCCGTCAAAGTCCATATCCATATAAATTTTCAGTGCTTCATAGGTCTCCGTGGATGTCCAATAGTTTGACAGAACATGGTTTTTCATTGCCGCCACCACAGACCTGGGATTGTAGATATGCTGAAACTGCCTGAACCTGTAACCGTCGTACCAGTTGCTGATTTCGGCGCTGTCCATGTCATACTGCCCGCATAGCTCTTTTACCTCCTCTTCCGTAAAACCGGTATACTCCTCAAGAGCAAACTGATCCGTCATGGAATATTCCCAAAACATATTCAATGCGGAATGTTGCCCGTATTTCTTGACGGGAAGAATACCTGTCATATAGGCAAGCGCCACATAGGGCTGGTCTTTTAAGAGATTCCTCAAAAAATCCAGATAATTCCTCTGCATGGCCTCCGACTCCTGTCGCTCACGCATTACACAGTCCCACTCGTCGATCAGAAAAATAAACTGCTTATCCGTTTTTACATAGATCCGTTCAAGCGCTTCTGCCAAAACCGTTATTCGCTCGGAGAATAAATCCCCATAGTTCTCCCTGAGTTCTTCCATGACGGCCTGCTCCAAATATTCCGTCACATCCTGGTCCTTGGCCCTGATTAGAAATTGCTGCATATTTAGAAAAATGACATCATACCGATTCAGATGTTCCTGAAATGTCTCATCCCGCTTTATTTCAAGCCCTTTGAACAATTCTGCCGAATCACAACCGCAGCTGTAGTAGGCAGCAAGCATCTTAAGCGCCATGGATTTTCCAAAACGCCTTGGGCGACTGACACAGACAAATTGTTCTTCTGTATTAATCAGTTTATTTGTATACGAAATAAGCCCTGACTTATCTACATATATCTCCGAACGAATTGATTTTAGAAAACCTTTGTTGTCAGGATTCAGATAAATTCCCATAAGCTTTCCTCTCTGTGCAGATCCCGGTTCTACTGATTATTGTCCTGCCTATATCCTGATTCCATGCGCTTCAGCGCATATCTCCATTGCATCCAATGATCACTCAATCGCCTCGCTGTGTTCCATCTGCTCCAGGACTTTCTCATAATACTGCCGTTGGTACAGCAGACGCTGCGCAATCATCTGTCTGGCAGTCTCTGTGCCGGACTTCTCTCCCAGCCGCCAGCTGATCCAATCCAGCTTCTCCCGAAGCCATTTACGCTTGTCCTCTATCTTGAGGCTGCGGAAATCCGCATACTCCATGGTGTCGTAAATTCGATAGGCATCAAAGCGGTCCACATCATCCGCATCTCCGATACTCAGGGCAAAGGCCGTTGCCGCCCCGGGAAAATCCGCCTTTCCGTCCACATGAATCGCAATGCCATAGCAGATCTCCTGTACCCGCTCCGGGCCAAGGTCAAGCTGCTCCAGAAAGGGACGGGCCAGCCGGGCCGACATACGCCCATGCTCCAGCCAACTGTCCTCTGTCTCAAAGGGCAGGCTGTAGCCCACATCGTGCAAAAGACCGCCGATCACCAGCC
>CAMWSA010000531.1 GCA_947176785.1 uncultured Lachnospiraceae bacterium | reverse complement strand
CTGGCCGCTGTTGTAGATGCCCAGCTTTTCTCCCAGCAGCAGTTTTCCTACGATAGTTTCCCCGATGACGCCCATGGCGTACCGGATATCCCCGGTGACAGGATCCTGCAGCGCATATTTGCCGATGGCGGCCTTGGCCGTCTTCCAGTTGTCGTCGGTGACGGCCAGCGTGGAGTTCACGATCCGCAGCTGTCCGGGTTCAAACTCCCCTGTCAACTCGTCATAGCCTCTGCACCATATGCCGTTTTCGTCCAATACCGTGTTCTGCACAGGGGAGTTGGCGATCATTGTGTTGGTGGCGTCCAATCCCTTGTCAACCCATTGGCTTACCTGGGATATGACCTTGGCGTCCTCGGAGAACTGTCTGACCGTGGCCGGGTAGGAGGAAGCGATGGAGCCGGCCTCCTTTAGAATAGCCCCCATTTCTCCGACGGGATTTTGGGCTCTCTGTACGTTGGAGAATTGTACGGTGACTTTATCCGGCTGGTCATAGGCAATCCCTATTTCCATGAGCCGCAGGCTGAAAACGGCATCGCTGATCTGGGCATAGATCCAGTTTCCCAGCCGGCATTTGCCGTGGAACGGGGCAAATTCATCCAGCAGAAAGAGGTTGTTTAGGGAAGCCGTGAGAGTGTACTGGTTTTGACAGGCGGCCTCCAGCTCCCGCTGCGCCGTCTCCAGCAGACGTTCGGCGTGCCTTAGTAAATCCCCATCGGACAATCCATCGGATATGTAATTTCTGTTTTCGTATTTGTCATCCCTGCGGTAGGAGCAGTACAGCAAAAACAGTTCATCCCCCAGGTAAATTTGCAGGTTCAGAGCGTCATGAATCGCCTTCTGCCGGGCCTGGCACAGTTCTTTTTTTCTGGTCCATTCCTCCACCAGATTCTGTTTTGCGGCCTGCTGGGCGAGAGCGGCGGCTTTTCGTTCCCGGTATTTTTCGTAAAGGGCGAACTGGGGTGAATCGGAAGCCATACCGGCGTCGCCGTGATCTATCAGGATGCTTTCACAGGCTTCGTAGGCATCTATAAAGCCCTGGAGCGCATCAATGCTGTATAGGGAAAAATCGTATTCCTGATCCTCCAGGTCTCTTGCGGACAGGGCTCTTCGGAGCTTCTGTGTTACATAGGCCAGGGCGTTGCCGTCGATTTTCAGGGTAATAATGTCGCTGACAGCGCAGTCCTGATCAGGGGCGGCGGCGGAATACACGCGCAAATTACCCTGCCAGATTCCCCAGGAGCCGGAAAAGGTGTAAGAGGAGGGGGTGACAGAAGCCTCGTAGCCTGGACTCAGCAGTAATTCCACATAGGAGAGGACAGCTTTGTTCACTGTAGAGACGGCTGTGGAGGGACCGAAGGTGTTGAGTCCGATGGTGTTCGGGGCCTGTTTTTCGGCCATCAGGGAGGCCAGGGCTTCCGTGGCCTTTCGGAGTTGCAGTTCTGCGTCGGTCTCCGGCGCAGGCGCTGGCGGCATCATGCCGGACTGATAATAGAGAAGCTTGTCCAGACATTCACGGATTTCCAGAGTCAGTTCTCGGTATTCTTCTTTCCGGCTGTCGCACAGGGCCGTGTAGGACTTTAGCTTTTCCGCCAGTTCACGGGGCATATCGCCGTACTGCATCTCTGAAAATTTCGTGATATACCCTGTGCCGTTTGGGTTCACGGCGGGGATACAGTTCGTTATGGCATCGTCGCCGCCGATCACCTTAAAGCAGTTTTTGATGTCGGTTTTCCGGGCGGTCAACGATATTTCCTGGGCCAGGTTATCCACGGACAGATACACGTTGGTCCACTCCCCGCAGCCGTTTTTGACATTTCCGCTGCCGCAGACGGGACAGACGTCATGGTAGCTTCCCCGGTGGCCGCAGTCTCCGCAGACGGACAGCATATCGTAGAGGGAAATGCTTCTTTTGGCAGTGTTGTATTCCACATGCGCGTCTATCTCCGGAGCCAGTTCCTGCCGCAGAAAATCGTCTATGTTATTGTCTATGGAAAAGGTTCTTTGCAAGGGGGCGAGAGAAGCGTCCACATGCTCTATGGAGTAGTGGGGCGCTTTGTCTTTCAGAATCCGGTGCAGAAGAGAAGCGGCGGGCTGATCCGGGCGATACAGGATGGTGGGGACATAACCGGGGGCGGCTATGTCCAGGTCCGTGTTGACCTCCAGGGTGATATTCAGGTTGGACAGTTCGGTTTCGCAGAGACTTTGGGCAGTGACCTGCTTGACCTGATCCGAGTCCTCCTGCTCGTTTACTTCTATCTCAAAGTATTCATCCAGTTCAGGGGCATAGAGTAGCTTGAGGTTGATGACATCGTTCCAACAGGGATTGACCTGCCCGTCCAGTTCCCTGCGGATGGTGAGTGACAACTCATCCGCATCGTTAAAACGCAGATGAAGTTCCACATCACTGATAAAATTGGAGAGATCGCCAATTATGCTGAAATCTTTTCTGCACAGAAAGATCATTGGCTGTTTTAAATCGTTCATGGATTACCTCCTGTTAGAGTTTTGCATGTTCCCGAAAAGACCGCAAGGCAGTGATGAATATCCGGACGCTTTAGGTGTCCGGACATTCATCAACGGGTTTTCCGTGAACATGCATTTCAAGTCGCTGCGCGACAGCACCCTCCCTATAATGCGATTTTGGCGATGGGAGAGTAGGTCATTGTGACGGTACAGGGCAGATTGGCGGAATAGGTATTCTGCCTGTTGTCGTAAGTGTTCATAATATCCAGCCATCCGAAGTTAAAGGATTTCATGACAGCATCTTTTCTGAGGCTGGAGGAGAGGATCCTGTGTTCCGAATCCATCGTGAGGATTTCACCCGGTGAGCAGTCCCTTATACAGGACTTTATGCCGCTCAGACCATTTTGCAGGGACAGGTCGCCGGGGGCTTTGCAGAGGATTGTAAAGGCCGGGTATAGGCGGCCGACCTCGTCGGAGATATCTGTGTAGGTAT
>CAMWSA010000530.1 GCA_947176785.1 uncultured Lachnospiraceae bacterium | reverse complement strand
ACCAGAGCCATCTCACTGTAGGGCAGCTTTCCGTCCACGAAAAAAGCCCTCTGAGTCTCGGAACTCTTGCCCGCACTGGGGTAATATACCAGAGACATGTCATAAAATCCGCTCTCCCTGATGTCCACCTCAAATTCCACCAGGGCCTCCTCACTTGTCAGCAGGGCACTGCCGCCCCCGGGGATATTCTCATAGTTTTCATAGATCTCAGGGACCGCGCCCACGCCGTTCTCCTCATAACGGACATAGTCCACGGCGGAAATGCGGTATTCCTGGTCCGGAAATACCTGGGGACTGGCCTCCGCATATTCCTGATAGCCCGGCACGGAAGGATCAATGGAATATGTACCTACAATATCCCCATACTCCTCCTGTGTGATGTCGGTGGCGGCCTGCGCCTGCAGCGCATTCTGCGAAGCTGTGCCTGTTGCCAGGGCTGCCGCCAGAAGAAATGCCATTTTTCTTTTCCAGTTCTTTCTCCTCATCATCATCTTCTCCATTTTCTATTTCCTGCTCACTGTATTTATACTGGCGGACGCCGGGATTTTCCAATTTCTCCATGTCGCAGGCCGCATAATCGGCATGCTGCGCACAGGAAGGACAATCCGGCCGTTCGCAGGTATGGCAGAAATCAATCAAACCAGTTTCCCGCCTGTTCTTCCCCCTCCGGGGGCTTGGGCATATAAGGCTTCATAGCCCTCTCCACCAGAAAGGAACTGGCATAACACCATAGTCCCGGTGTCAGCAGGATCAGAGGCAGGGGCAGCAGATAGAGCTGCGCAAAAACCACTGCGGCCAGGCCCGCTGTCAGCGCTGCCGTGATATACCAGTACCGGACTGATATGACGAAGGACAGCATACACAGCCTGCTCAGCTTCATGTCAAACCGGGACATCACGGGGAACAGGTACAGCACCACCAGGATCATCAGCAGGATTAACAGCCCGCTCAGAGAATACCAGATCCTGCTGACTTCCACGCCGTCCTCCCGGACCAGCCGCATCTCCAGCGCCAGGACCGCCCCCAGCACCAGCAGCGATACCGTGGCCGCCACGCCTTTCTTAAAGTTCTGCTTATAGCCGCGCCAAAACTCCGAATGCACATACCCCACTTCCTTGCGGACGGATTTAACCATGGTATAGTAAAGCGCCGCCGTGGAAGTGCCTGCTGTCACCACCGGGATACAGCCCGCCAGCCACAGCATGGTGGCAAGAATGATATTACCCGTTTTATTCAGAAACCGGTATATAATGCCATCTGTCGAAAATAGCTGACTCAATAAACCATCTCCTTATTATGTACTCACGGTCGATTCGTTTTCCCTTCCTGTATGGCACCTGTTGACCGCAAAACCGGTTTTATTCGCCTCGCAGCGGATAACTTTTCAGATCCGGCAGTTCATCCCTGGTGATCACATGTTCATGCTCATACACCTTCTTCAGCATCTCCTCCTCGGTGTACTGTTCGCTCAGGATGTACAGCTGCTTATTCTTGATGACAAACTCGCCGCCCCAGGTACAGAAGGAACCCCACATGGAGCCGTCCCGGATGGCAAGGTCGGGGTCAAACAGGCAGCCGTTCTCCGACAGGATGATCATCTTTTTCGCGTCCGTATACTCCAGCACCTCCAGATACTTGGAAGTCTGCGGCGTGTACACATGCTCTCCGGGGTAAATGTCCTCGCCTATGATATCCACATATTCGTCCCCGGGATACCACTCCCTGTCCTGGCCGTTCCAAACCCAGATCAGATTGTTCAGTCCGTGGTGGTTCACCAGCCTGTCATACATCAGTATGTACAGCTGTTTGTAGGCATCCGCCCCGGCATTCCCCCACCAGAACCAGCCGCCGCCCGCCTCATGCAGAGGACGCCACAGAACCGGCACATCCGCCTCCTGCAAAATCAGAAGCTGCTCCGCAATCGCATCAATGTCCGCCGTCAGCAGTTCGTAGCCCTCCTGATCCTGACCGTTCATAATCTTAGCCAGGTCAATGTTGGTATGTTCCTTATAGAATGTGGAATACCAGTTGCCTGTAATGTACTTCTCCGGCGTAGTCCAGTGCCAGCAGAAGGTTACGATCCCACCCTTATCCCAGTACTCCAGCGCGTATTCCGTCGCGTGCCCCTGCGCTCCATGGGCCACGGAAACCGGCGTATAATTGGACATGTCCAAGCCTAAAATGGCCGGATACCTGCCTTCGGTGGTCTTCCAGATCGTGGCATTCTCCGTCCCGAACATACCTGTATCGCAGTATTGCCCGGACAGGATATCCGTTCCATAAACATCACACAGATACGTCATCAGCCGCCGGGTGTTTTCCGTGGCGTTCTGATTCACCAGTACCGGTTCTATGTCAAACCGCCCCGGGTCCAGTTCGTCGGAGGGCTTTACCTTCAGACTGTCCACCTGTATCCATCCCCAATATGAACTGAGCTTCACGGTATGGCCGCCCGTCTCCAGATACACCCGGGATATAAGGGAGTCCGTGTACTCCTTCCCTTCCACCTTCGCTGTACCCATCCGCTCACCGTCCACAGCCACATAATTCTCTTTATAGCCCCCGTCAGCGCTCCGGCTGACGAAGTCCAGGTCATAAAACCCTTCCTCTTCAATATGTATGGTCAGTTCCAGAGCATCCCCTTCTTTGGAGAAGCCTTCCACATAGCCGGTGCCGCCCTCTTCCCCCACGGATGTGCCGCCCAGCAGATTTCCCTCCTCGGCCTCATAGACGATGGCCTCCTCCCAGGAGTAGGTCTTCAGGTCCGGTGCCTGTGATGTCCCGGCTTCCGGCCCTGTCTGTCCCGTTCCCGCCCCATTGCATCCGGGCAATGCCAGCAGCAAAGCCAAAACGGGCAGAATACAATCTATTTTTTCCAAATGCATCCGCCTCATGTTTCTCTCCCCATGTCTTTTAAGTCATTTTAAGTTTTTTTAATTCCAATTAAATTCTACTATAG
>CAMWSA010000529.1 GCA_947176785.1 uncultured Lachnospiraceae bacterium | reverse complement strand
ATTATATATAGTCAGTCTATATATGTCAAGAGAGTTTACAAAAAAACAACAGGCTGAATAACTTCTCTCTGTTCAGCCTGCCGTAAAAAATATTCGCCCTGTCACACCAGAACGTGACAGGAAAGAGGCTCCAGCCTCCCGTCAAACTCGCCGGCTCCCAGCAAATCCCTCTTCCCTTTTTGTGCCTCCACAACCGCCGGCTCCTCCCCGGCATTCAGCAGGATAGTCACCCTTCCCTCTGCCTGCATATTATGGGCAGATTCCATAATGCGGCAATCAGTATTTGAATGTGTAACATTCAGACTCTCCCCGCGCTCCGTGCCGAAACGCCAGGACAGCACCCGGTCCGCCCCCTCCTGCCGCATCCAGCTTACCTCTCCTGTACCAATCACCGGGTAACGTCTGCGGATGTCCAACAGCTTTTTGTAAAAAGACAGCAGTTCCCCGTCCTGCCTCTCCTTCTCCCAAAGCATTCCTCTGCGGCACTCGGAACCCTTTTTTCCCACCATTCCCACCTCGTCCCCATAGTAAATCATGGGCATGCCGGGCAGAAGCAGCTGCAGCGCCGCCGCCAGCTTCAGCACAGCCTTATTTTCCCCGGCCTGGGTGAGAAACCGATCCGTGTCATGGCTGTCAATCAGATTCCACAGACAGGGAACCGTCTCCTTTTTCAAACGCCCCCGCACAAAGTCCTGCCTCTGGGCAAACTCCTCCGCCGTCAGCCGCCTGTCCAGCAAAAATCCCTTCACCGCATCGGTAAAATGATAGTTCATGACACTGTCCCACTGGTCTCCGCCCAGATAACTGCCATTAAAATGCCAGATCTCCCCCACAATCAGGATCTGCGGATTCACCGCCCGTACCCTCCTGCGAAACTCCCGCCAGAAGTCCCTGCCGATCTCATCCGCCACGTCCAGCCGCCAGCCGTCCACCTGGCACTCGCGGGTCCAATACTCCACCACATTACAGACATATTCCCGCACCTGCGGATTGCGGCAGTTCAGCTTCGGCATCCCGCCGTAGTAGCTGAAAGACCGATAGGAGGGCATGATATCCCCCCTCACCGGGTATTCGTCCACATAGTACCAGTCTTTATACCGGGAATTCTCCTGATGCCGCTGTAAGTCCCGGAAGGCGAAAAAATCCCGGGAAGTGTGGTTAAACACCGCATCCAGCACCACATACATCCCCGCCCCGTGGGCCGCTCTGGTCAGTTCCGCCAGGTCCTCCTTTGTGCCAAAGCCGGGGTCAACCTGCATATAGTCCACAGTGTCATACTTGTGCGTGGTATTCGCCTTGAAAATCGGGGTGAGATAGAGTACATCCACCCCCAGTTCTTTCAGATACGGAATCTTCTGCGCAATTCCCCGCAGGCTTCCCCGCAGGCTGTGCATGTGATTCAATTCCTGCCGATACCACTCCTGCGCCGGAACATCCCTGTCCGTGGCAAATCTGTCCACGAAGATCTGGTAGACCACCTTGCCCCTGGCCCAGCCGGGAGCCTCATACCTCTCCTCCTCGCGACTCAGCTGGGGGCAGTCAAACATCTCCTCAATTTGCCTGGGCTCCGCTTCATAGAAGGAATAATTGCCGTAGTAGAGCGTCTCGCCCCCGCAGCCCCTGATTTCAAAGTAGTAACGGATACAGAGCATGTCCGCCTTAAGCCGGGTCTCAAAATAGTCGTGAACCCCATCCCCTGCCACGCGGCGCATGGAAACCGCGCCCCTGGTATCCAGCTTGTCCAAGGGAATGTATTTATCACGGTAATGCAGCATAGCAGAGGACACATCCCCTGCTTTAACCATCAGCTTTACGGTGAATGTGTCCCTGGCTGTGGAATAAAAATAATAATTGTCCGGATTGTGTGTGACTGCCGCCCTCTCCATATGGCTTGTTTTCCTTTCTGTAATATTATACATAGGTAATTGTGAAACTCTTTGAAGCAAGTGACGGAATTTGTGTTAGAAAAAGACCTAACACAGTCAATATATACAAAAACGGGCTTGGAAGCAAATTTGTTTCACAAATTAGCTTCATGCGATGGCAAGTCGCCCTTATTTTGTATATATTGCCCACTCCCTGTTACTTAAAAGGAGGTTTCGCAATTACCTAATATTATACAATGGCTGATTAGTTTTTCCTGCCCGCATGGCACATGTTGTGCGACTATGCAACATGTGCCATGCGGGAATTGGATAATCTCAGCGGTCGTTAATATAATGTCTCTATATAGAGTTCCGCATCACCTCTGCCGGCATTCAGGGAATACTAAGCTCTGTTGTGCGTTCTCAGGTATTGGTCAAAGAACCCGCCAAAGTCTTCATAGAAACCATTGGTATAAAACAGCCGCTTCCCTCCCCTGTCGCGGAAAGTATACAGGTAGTATCTCTGCGTGTAACTGTCAATCTCGCCCCAGCTGTAATGCCGCTCCTTTCTGCCCATCTTCACCGTCACTCCTCCCGGGGTATAGTATAATTCGCAGCAAAAGTTATTCAGAAGCCAGATAAGCGCAAAGGTAGCGACAGCCGCCACGGCAATCAATGCCCCATAGCTGCCGATGGTTGCAGCATCCATATCGGCAAAAGCACCATATGTAGCTGCCAATGCCGTACAGCACAGGATCATCAGCCATATGAATATAAGCAGGAAGTATACTATGCCCCTTCTGCCTGTGCCGGGCCTCACCACACCTGAAGCCGGAGACCGGGCACCGGACGAATCACCGGCATCCCCCTGCGCAGCTTCAGGGCCGGCATTCTTCCGCAGGGCATCCTGCTGCGCCGCTCTGGGATCAACGCTCTTCCACAGGGCATCCCCCTGCGCCGCCCCGGGATCAGCGCTCTTCCACAGGGCATCCCCCTGCGCCGCCCCGGGATCAGCGGTCATCAACTGGGCATCAGCCTGCGGCGTCAGCGTCAGATCGCTAGTCCCCGCGGCATCAGCATGCCAGGTCCGAGGCGACGCG
>CAMWSA010000528.1 GCA_947176785.1 uncultured Lachnospiraceae bacterium | reverse complement strand
CGTTGAGGCGGATGTTGCTTATTCTATCAACGCTCCGAAACTTGTAATGGTAGCCGAGCGGGATAAGGCGTTGCGGACATTCAAAGGAGAAATGCAAAATTACCTGAATGGGCTAAGCGAAGCAGAAATTGCAGACGGCAATATCAAAAAAATGCTCATAGACAAGTCTGCTGAACTTGCAAATAGCTTGTCTACCGAAAATATGAAGCTATCGCCTTGTGAAATTTATTTGCTTGAAATCAATGACACAGGAACAGAAAGCATTCAATAAAAATGAAATTACCTTATCTGTTGTACAGAGACAAAAGATAGATTTTTGTTTTACTGGCATTTAACCAGTCTACGGATATTAGCGGATGGCTATGCAGCCATGGGGGATGGAGGCAATGTAATTTATGTATATACAAAGAAAAAGCTGGTAATTTCAATTGCGGCTCTCTTTGCACCCAAAGCAGGGGATAGAATAGAGCTGATCAAGAAAGATATAGAACCGGCATTTGAATAAACATCAACTTGATTTTTAACTTGCAGGGCGGTATACTGAAAATCTGACCGAGGTAAATTTTGAGCGTAAAACAGTAATCCGGCCTAAACTCATTCGTCAAACATTGCAAGCAAAACATGAGGCTGCAAGAGATCATCATAAAGGAGAATAAAGATATGAATATAAAAAAGGAACTTGAAACGAAAGTAGGTATAACAAACGGTATAGATCTAAACAACATTGATATTGACCCACTTGCGATTAAGGCAATTATGATAAATGAAGTTGTTCCCTCTGACCCCTTACAGGATTTTTATGGAACCCCGGACGCTGATTATCTGAAAACAACTATCCCTCTTTTGCAAGGGGCGGGAACAGAGGTTACTTCTATACAGGATATATTACAAATGGGTATCTATATCACAAATGCCGTAAAAACCCCAAAGACAGAATACGCCATTGATAAAAGCAGTATTGAAAATAGTCTGCCTTATTTAGAAGCAGAGCTTTCTTTATTCCCCAATATAAAGGTTATTATGCTTATGGGTGATGTTGCAAAGAAAGCCTTTAACATGATTACAAAAAAGTTAACAAAGAAAAATGTTATTCCCGCCATTTCCACCTATAAATTGCGAAATAGTGAAATCTATTATGGGGATATCAGGGTAATGCCATCATACATAATGACAGGGGGGAACATTTTAATCGAAAAGTCAAAAGTAACAATGGCAACTGAGGATATTGCTACCATGTTAGAAATAATCAAGTAAAACCCACATAACAATAAAAGCCTGCTTACGACTAAAAGACGAGCCGGTGATTTCACTTTCGGGCTTAGAAATATATCCTGACCGCAGGAAGATATACCATAACTGCCCGGAAATCAATTTTGTTGATAACCTTCGAGTCTTGACACGCATTGTATGGCTGCATACAATTGATATATACAAAAAAGAAGGAGGCAGGATAGATGTATAATCCCCAACTTGAAACTTTTCTGCGGGTAGCGGATGCAGGCAGTTTTAATAAGGCTGCGGAACAGTCTTTTATCACGCCTACTGCAGTCATCAAGCAGATCAATCTGTTGGAAAACTCTTTGGATGTAAAACTGTTTGAAAGGACACACAGGGGGCTGGTCCTGACAAAAGCGGGAAAATCCTTATACCAGGACACAAAGTATATTATTCAGTATTGCAGGGATTCCGTAACACGGGCTAAAAATGCTATGCAGGATGATACGAATATTATCCGTATCGGATCTTCCCCAATGACACCGGCGCAGCTGCTGATGCAGATATGGCCGAAGATACAGATGTATTGTCCGGATATAAAATTCCAGATCATACCATTTGAGAACACACCGGAAAATGCCAGGGAGATCCTGGCAAATTTAGGAAAAAACATTGATGTTGTCGGCGGGATTTTTGACGAAACCATGTTAAGCTTACGCAACTGCGCAGGGCTGCAGTTTTCCCGGGAGCCATTGTGCTGTGCGGTCTCCATTCATCATCGTCTTGCTGCAAAGGATAAGCTCCTGGTAGAGGATCTGTATGGGGAAAACCTGCTGATGATGCAGCGGGAATGGAGCTGTTATATAGACCGGCTGCGTGATGATCTCTGGCAGAATCATAAGCAGATACATATTGTGGATTTTGAATTTTACAACATGGGTATTTTTAACCGTTGTGAAAACAGTAATGATGTACTGCTGGCAATCCGGGGATGGGAAAGTGTGCATCCGCTCCTGAAAGTGATCCCGGTGGAATGGGATCACAGTATTCCTTATGGACTGCTCCATTCACCGCATCCGTCTGAAACAGTAAAACGCTTTCTTGCAGCGGTGCGGGCTGCAATGCAGTAAGGAACGGTATGCATTGCCATATGGGCTGCTGCGTTCGCCAGATAATGATGGTTAAAACCCTGGGGTAATAACTGATGAACAAATTGAGACTTCTGATGGAGTCGCGATTTGTTTATACTATAGGTAACGCAGTGTAGAGTACTTTCGATGCGGGATGCCCTTTGGGAATCATATGGATCATAACGCTCGCGCGTATAGAAAGGAAAGAAGAAAATCATGAAAAAGATAATGGTACTATTTATGAGCATTTTGTTAGTATTTACGTTCGCCGCCTGTGGGAAACAGGACAGTGGAAATAGCAGCCAGGCCTCTCAGCCTTCAGGCGGGGACAGTGGGGTGGAAGACATGCAGGATACTTCCGGGCAGCCAGACGAAGTTCCGGCGGAAATGCCTTCGGAAAATTCCGGCGCTGAAAAGGAAACAGCAGGCGGGAAGACTTTAGTTGTTTACTACTCTGCTTCCGGTAATACGAAAACAGCTGCAGGATATATTGCGGATGCAGTAAATGCTGACCTTTTTGAACTGATCCCGGCAGAACCGTACAGTGATGCTGACCTGGACTGGACGGATGATGGCAGCCGCGTGGTATATGAGCATGACAATCCGGATAACAGGGATGTGGAG
>CAMWSA010000527.1 GCA_947176785.1 uncultured Lachnospiraceae bacterium | reverse complement strand
GCCCGATACTTCTCTTAGCCTTCAGCAGGGAGCGCGAAACACATTTTTACGCCCTGTGGACCGGTGCCGCCGTCAGCGCTTCGCCCTCCACCCGGATCTGAATGGTATCGCCCTGCTCCACCTGGTCGGACAAAATCAGCCTGGCCGACAGGGTCTCCACATGCTTCTGGATATACCGCTTCAAAGGACGGGCCCCATATACCGGGTCATATGCCTGGTCGATGATAAAGCGCTCCGCCTCCGGCGTCAAACTGATCGTCAGCTCCCTGTCCTCCAGACGCCGATTCAGGCCCTTGATAATCAGCGTGATGATGCCGCCGATATTCTCCCTGGTCAATGGCTTGAACAGGATTGTCTCGTCCAGCCGGTTCAAAAATTCCGGCCTGAAATGGGCACGCAGCTCATTCATCACCATTTCCTCCGCCCCTGCGGAGATGCTGCCGTCCTCCTGGATGCCGTCCAGCAGGTAAGGCGCCCCGATATTGGAGGTCATAATCAGAATCGTGTTCTTAAAGTCCACGGTGCGCCCCTGGGAATCCGTGATCCGGCCATCGTCCAACACCTGCAAAAGCACGTTAAACACGTCCGGATGGGCCTTTTCCACCTCATCAAACAACACCACGGAATAGGGTTTTCTTCTGACGGCCTCCGTCAGCTGCCCACCCTCCTCATAGCCCACATATCCGGGAGGCGCCCCGATCAGGCGGGATACGGAGTATTTTTCCATATACTCGCTCATATCAATACGCACCATATTGTTTTCATCGTCAAACAGGGCCGCCGCCAGGGATTTGGCCAGTTCCGTCTTGCCCACGCCGGTGGGGCCCAGGAACAGGAAGGAGCCAATGGGTTTTCCCGGGTCCTTGATGCCGGCCTTGGAGCGGATGATGGCTTCGCTGACCTTGGTCACGCCCTCGTCCTGGCCGATAACTCTCCTGTGCAGTTCCTCGTCCAGATGCAGGGTCTTGTTGCGCTCGCTCTCCGTCAATTTAGCCACAGGGATACCGGTCCAGCGGGAGATGATCTTGGCGATCTCCTCATCGGACACCTTCTCATGCACCAGGGACATATCCCTGGCGTTGACTTTCTCCTCCTCGATCTCCAGCTGCTTTTTCAGGGCGGGCAATGTGCCATAGCTGAGTTCCGCCGCTTTTTCCAGATTTCCGTCCCGCTGGGCAATCTGTATCTGATTGTTCACGTCGTCGATCTGCTCCCGCAGCTTTGACAGGTCTTCCACTGACTTTTTCTCATTGTCCCACTGGGCCTTGCGCCCTGCGAATTCTTCTTTTAACTCTGCCAGTTCCTTCTGCAATCCGGCCAGACGCTCCTGGCTCAAGCGGTCATCCTCTTTTTTAAGCGCCGCTTCCTCGATCTCCAGCTGCATAATCCTGCGCTGCAGTTCGTCCAGTTCCGTGGGCAGGCTGTCCAGCTCCGTCTTGATCAGGGCGCACGCCTCGTCCACCAGGTCGATAGCCTTGTCCGGCAGGAACCTGTCGGAGATATAGCGGCTGGAGAGAGTGGCGGCGCTGACCAGGGCATTATCCATGATCTTTACGCCGTGGTAAACCTCATAGCGCTCCTTCAGGCCCCGCAGGATGGAAATGGTATCCTCCACCGTGGGCTCATCCACCATCACCGGCTGGAAACGGCGGGCCAGGGCCGGGTCTTTCTCGATATACTGCCGGTACTCGTCCAGGGTGGTGGCACCAATACAGTGCAGTTCGCCCCGGGCCAGCATGGGCTTTAACATATTGCCCGCATCCATGGCCCCGTCGGATTTCCCCGCACCCACTATGGTGTGCAGTTCATCTATAAACAGGATGATCTGGCCGTCGGACTGCTTCACATCCTCCAGCACTGCCTTCAGGCGTTCTTCAAACTCGCCCCGGTACTTGGCCCCGGCCACCAGGGCACCCATATCCAGGGAGAACAGCTTCTTATCCTTCAGCCCCTGGGGCACATCCCCCCGGACAATACGCTGGGCCAGTCCCTCCACCACGGCGGTCTTGCCCACGCCCGGTTCGCCGATAAGCACCGGATTGTTCTTGGTCTTGCGGGATAGAATCCGGATCACGTTCCGAATCTCGCTGTCCCGGCCGATCACCGGGTCCAGCTTCTGGTTCCGGGCCCTCTCCACCAGTTCCTGTCCGTACTTCTCCAGCGTGTCATAGGTGGCCTCCGGGTTGTCGCTGGTCACCCTCTGATTGCCCCTCACTGTGGACAGCGCCTGCAGAAAACGCTCCCTGGTGATCCCGTACTCTTTCCAGATGGCCTCAATCTCCCGGCTGGGATAGCGCAGCATGGACAGCATCAGGTGTTCCACGGACACATATTCGTCCCCCAGCTGCCTGGCCTCGTCCTCCGCGGAGATCAGCGCCTTGTTCAGATGCTGGCCCATATAGACCTGACCGCCCTGTACCTTCACCCTCTTTTGCAAAGCCTGCTCCACCCGGTTCAGAAAATGTTCCTTCTGGATCTCCATCTTCTCAATCAGTTTCAGGATCAGGCTGTCTTCGATGGTCAGCAGGCTCTGCAGCAGGTGTTCCTGCTCAATCTCCTGGTTGCCATATTCATAGGCCAGCTTCTCGCTTGCCTGCACGGCCTGCATGGACTTCTGTGTAAATTTGGAAATGTTCATGGATGTCACTCCCTTCGGTATATATTGTATTTTGTTCTATAACAAATATAACACACAGACTTTAAAATACAATATCCTCTTTCTAAATTTTTTATAAAAAAACTGATGCCCTCCGGAATAAAAGCGCCATCCCTCCCGCACGTCGCATGTTTTCCGATTGCGCAGCATGTGACGTGCAGGAAGCGGAAAATCCCGGCGTTTGCCAGTATAGGATAGCCCCGCAGAAAACGGGGCTATCCTCCCTTCCGTGTGGTGACATACGCGGGAAACTCCTACAAATCCTCAAACACAAAATAATCCACCGCTATACTGCCGCCAGAACTGTTTCCCTCATTG
>CAMWSA010000526.1 GCA_947176785.1 uncultured Lachnospiraceae bacterium | reverse complement strand
GAAGTACTAAGTCTCACACAGGAGAATGCCCAAAATACGGGCATTCTCCGCACAGCTTTGAGGTTCCGCAGAACGGAATTATGGAAGTTAGGGTGAAAAAAATTTTCACCCTCCTGATTTGCGTACACGCAAAAGCAGGCGAAGGGGAGTCTGCTTTTGCGGCTTGCAGCGCAGGCCGCAAAGAGGCTCTCTTCAATAAACAGAAGAATGACAAAAAAGGAGTATATCATGAACCAAGAGACAAATACCGGCGGACTGGATAGATTCCGTCTGGTTGGAGCCCTGCTGGTGGCAGCCATCCACACCTCGCCCCTGACATGTATATCCGCTGAAGCCGATTTTTTTCTTACCCGTATTCTGGCCAGAGTGGCAGTGCCTTTTTTCCTCATGGTCACAGGCCAGTTTGTGCTGCCCCGTGTCCTGGAGCCCGGTAAACGGGCCGGAAGACGGCTCCTGCGATACCTGGTCCGCACAGGCGCACTCTATCTGGCATGTATGCTGCTGTATCTGCCCCTGGGAATCTATGCGGGACATTATAAGGATCTCAGCGCCGCGAAAATACTGCGGATGCTTGTGTGGGACGGCACTTTCTATCATCTGTGGTATTTCCCTGCCTGTATGCTGGGCATGGCCCTGTTGTATCTGCTGAGCCGCCGCCTGGGACTCCGCTCCATAACCCTGGCCTGCGGCGTACTTTATCTGCTGGGGCTGTCGGGAGACAGTTATTATGGGTTGACGCAGTATCTTCCTCCTCTGCGCAGTCTTTGCGACCTGGGTTTTCACGTCTGGTCCTACACACGTAATGGTCTGTTTATGGCCCCTTTGTTCCTGCTGATGGGAGCGCATATGGGTAAGTGTCTCTGTCTGAACGGAAGCACGCCTCCTGAGGAGAGTTCCCCCAGGCAGTTCCCTGCTTTGCAGCGGATCAGTACCCGCCCTTTGGCGCTGGCGGCAGGACTGGCTCTGTCCCTGGCGGGAATGGCCGGCGAGGCTTTCCTGCTCCGCAATCTGGAATCCCTGCGCCACGACAGCATGTACCTTCTGCTGGTACCGGTTATGTACTGTCTCTATGGCCTGCTGCTCTGCGCGGACTGTCCGCCCTGCCCCAGGCTGCGCCGGATCTCCACTCTGGTCTATATCCTCCATCCCGCTGTCATCGTGGCGGTTCGGGTCTGTGCCCGACTGCCCCGCCTGCTGCCGCTGATGGAGCAGAGCCTGCTGCACTTTCTGGCTGTGTGCCTGCTGTCCCTGGCGGCGGCATGGCTGCTCACTGGCCTGCGGGATTTAAGACGGAAGCAAGCTAATCACTATGGTTATACTGACGAATGTTAAAATTTCTCCATTTTTCCACAGCATATGCTGCGTAATCGGATAACGTTTAGTGCCCGGGAAGGGAAATCTACCCCTTCGTGAGCATAGAGGGAAAATGACCGCGCCATATATCAACAATACATTTTAACCGGGTAAAAATAATGAATACTGTAGAATTGCATGCTATAGACAGAAATAACTTCGAAAATTCCCCAAAACCCCTATCGGGCACCGCACCCACGGATGCTTCACGCAGCAGGGCCTGGATAGAAGTCAGCCGGGACGCCCTGCGTCACAATGTGCGGTATCTGCAATCCCTGCTGCCGGATCACTGCGCCCTGATGCCTGTGGTCAAGGCCAACGCCTATGGGCACGGAGCAGGTTTGATAGCCGCGGAATTAAACCGCATGGGTATCCGCTCCTTTTGTGTGGCCTGCGTCAGCGAGGGTATAGAACTGCGCAGACAGCACATCTCCGGAGAGCTTCTGGTGCTGGGCTATACCCATCCTGATCAGTTTCCCCTGCTGGATCAGTATGCCCTGACCCAGACCGTGGTAGACCACGCCCATGCTCTGGCGCTGAGCGCCTATGCCTGTTCCGCCTCCAGGCCCTCCCCGCTCCCTGTACACATCGCCGTAGACACCGGCATGCACCGCCTGGGAGAGCCTGCGGAGCATGCGGCGCGGATTGGGGAAATCTTCACTCTGCCCGGCCTGCAGGTCACTGGCATGTACACCCATCTGGCCGCCGCAGGCGGGGTTGATGCCGCTTCCCAAAGCTTTACCCTGGAACAGATTAACAGCTTCTATCGTTTGGCGGCACAAACCTGTTTTCCCGGGAACCGGCCTGTACGCGCCCGGCTCCATCTTCAGGCCAGCTACGGCATTCTGCGTTACCCCCTGCCGGATGTGGACTGCGCCCGCCCCGGCATTGCCCTGTATGGGCTGCTCAGCAACGCTGCCGATACCCGGCTTTATGCGGACAGGCTGCGCCCGGTACTCTCCCTGCGCGCCCGTGTGGCCGCCATACACCGGCTTTCTCCCGGAGAATCCGCCGGCTATGACATGGCCTACACCGCCACCTGTCCCACGGCCATAGCCACCGTTACCATCGGCTATGCGGACGGCCTGCCCCGCAGCCTCTCGGAGGGCGGGGCAGCCGTACTGCTCCACGGACAACGCGCCCCCATCATCGGTCGAATCTGCATGGATCAACTCCTGGCAGACGTAACCGCCATCCCGCAGACCCGTCCCGGCGACATTGCCACTCTGATCGGCAGGGACGGACCGGAAAGCATCTCCGCCGCCGGCCTGGCCGACGCCTGCGGCACCATCACCAACGAACTGCTCAGCTGCCTGGGGCCGCGCCTGGAACGGCTGGCTCTGTAGGATCGTCTTTCCCGAAGGCATTACATTGCCTCATTGTTTTCCATAAACTTAAGAACTGCGCAGGTATATTTATCCGCCTCCTCAATCCGGGGGAAATGCCCGCTGTTCTCAAAGACAACCCGCACCGCATTCGGTGCCTGATCCAGGACAAACCCTGTCTGATACTCGGTACAGGCAGGATCGTATCTGCCGTTTATCAAAAGCAGCGGGGCGGGAAGCTTTTGGATAAGCGGCAGAAAATTGTCCCTCCATCTCTCTATCCCGAGTTTTCTGCGCATCTCTTCAAGCA
>CAMWSA010000525.1 GCA_947176785.1 uncultured Lachnospiraceae bacterium | reverse complement strand
TTCTTCTTCTGCACAAACAGGGAATACGCCCCGATCTTCAGATCTTCATCAAATAGTGGAATTAATGTAACCAGCATATCTTCTCCCTCCGTATTTACCAGTTCATGGTCTTTTTTATATAAGGCGCAAGCGCCTCTGCCGCCGCCAGATGAAATCTCTCCAGCGGGTGAAAATTTGCCGCATAGCCTATGCTGCCATCCTGCTCCGGAAGACGCAGGGTATGTACCCGCCGGTCTCCGGTGCGGTGCCTGTAGTTCTCGCAGGCCCGCTCCATCCAGGGGCAGAGCCTCTGTCCCATAATGCCCAGCACACAAAACAACTCCGCCTGGGGATTGCACTGCCTCACATCGCACAGAAAGCGTTGGTAGGCATCCATATATTCCTGCTGCTTCTCCGGCGTATCCTGGCAGAAGCTGTCGTCGTTGGTCCCCAGGTTGACCACCACCGCCTCAGGCCGCAGCCTGGAGAAATCCCACCGGGTCTTCGTGGGATCGGCCCCTCCCGGAAAGCGGTCCCGGCTGAAGCCCACACTGTGATAGTAATCCGGAATCCGCTGCTGCGCCATACGCCGCCGGGGATCATCCGTGTAGCCTGAGATAATCCCGAATCCGCTGGCCGAAAACAGGGTGTAATCCGCATCCAGCAGCCGGGCCGTGTGATGGGCATAGGCCCTGGTGACATCCTCCGTAGCCGTGGAAAAACCGTGGCTGCTGTCTTCATCGTCCACACCGTAGCCACAGGTTATGGAGTCTCCGATAAATTCCACCAGATGCGCCTTACCGGGCAGGGGAACCAACAGGTCCTCCTCCCCGGTAACCAGCGGCTCGATACCGATCACAGACATGGCGCTCTCCGACAGCTTGATTACCTGTACCGCATAATCCCCGGGATATTCCCGGTCTATTACCACCAGCCGCTTCTGCGGGACGTCTATCATCTCGTCCCGTATCCGCACGCCGTCCACATACACTGCCACCCTGGCATAATTGCCCTCCGGTTCCCCGCGCTCCGTAACACTGCCGCCTCTTATAAGAATCTCCAGATGCCTGCCGGTAAAACGAGTCCCGATGCCGCTGCCTGACATGGCCAGCCACAGCGTATCCCCAATCTGATGGCATCTGCCCATCTGTTTTACATGCTCCCGGTCCGCCGCGATATAATTCATGTATTTTCTTCCTATCCTCACAATCGGTTCGGTTTTCTTTCCTGCACGGCGCAGGATGCCTGGTTATACAGCATGCGCCGTGCGGGAATCGGAAAATCCTGTCGTTGGTCAATATACATGCGGGGCTTGCCCGCAATATAGGTCTATTCGTCTGAAAAACATCCTGCCCGACGCTTTTTACTTATTATAGCACATATCTTTTCTTTTTTAAAGAATCTTTTTCAAGCGGCCCCTGGCAAACGCATGGATGTATTTCACAAGTAAATCTATACATGTGCCCTCATTGATTATAAATCTCTCTATTCCAAATCAGCACAAGCCCTCCTGTTGCAAGTGGGTTCATGCCTCTTCAGTGCCGACCAGCACCTCTTTCCCGCAAAAGGCAAATCCATATTTCCTTATCCGTTCTTCCGGAATCCCCTTTGCCAGCAGGGACTCTTGGCAGCCTTTCTCCTCAATCTGCCGCGGGGCTGCGGATACTGTATCAGATAGCCCCTTTTCTTTCGTACCCTGCACCTTAAACTCCAGGATGATGGCGTCGTCCTTCGTTATGTCCCTGGGCTCCGACATTACATCGTACCATAGTATATCTTCAATACTATATACTTTTTCCCGGATCCTCTTTTTCACGGATTGCAGTTCTTGCACGGTGCATATCCCATGTCTATCAGTTCATCCCTTGTCACAGTCACTTCCCACTTGTTCTTTTCGCTTATTTTTCTCACGCTGGCGCAGCCCGGATCGTGGAATTTTCCCGTATTCCTATTGCAGACATATGTTATTGCGGTGTCTTCCGGCCCGGCAGCGGCAGCCTCCTCTTTACGCCCCGAACCTGCGGTCCCCCTTATCTCCCCGGCCTGCCATGTGTCGGAGGGGCTGCAGTTCCAGGTAATCTCCTCTCCGTCACTGACGGCAATGAGGGTTCCCTGCTCATCTGTCCTGAACACCTGGACATCCATTTCCCGCAGTTTGTTCAGGGTTTCCGCATGGGGATGCCCGTATGGGTTATCCTCGCCACAGCTTATGACCGCATACTCAGGGGAAATTCTCTCCAGCAGTCCCTGGTCGGAGGACGTTCTGCTCCCATGATGTCCTGCCTTATATACATCGGCGTCAATGGATATGTCACCGTCCACCAGATCCCGCTCCTCCTCTTCACTGGCGTCGCCCGTAAAAAGAAATGAATTCTCTCCGTGGGAAAGAAGCAGCACAATGGAATTATCGTTCTCTTCATCATGCGTCTGCAAGGGGCCCACTATGGTAAATGCCGCATCCCCCAGAGAGTATTGCTCCCCTGCCACAGGCAACGTCCTCTCATATCCCCTGGCCTCCATGGTCTCGGCCACATCCCTGTATGCGCCTGTATCCGCCTCACCCTCTGTCATAAATACGATATCACAGTCAAACTTGTACAGGATGACATCCATCCCGCCGATATGGTCAGCGTCAAAATGGGTGCAAACCACGTAGTCAAGCACGCTGATCCCCTGCTTCTGAAGGTAATTCTGCACCCGGGTTCCCTGACTGTCATCCCCTGCGTCAATCAACATTGCTGCGTCGCCGCAGGTGATCAGGGTACAATCCCCCTGCCCCACATCCAGAAAATGCACTGTCAATTCGTCCAGATCCCGTTTTTCCGGCTGCTCCGGTTTCACCGCTTCCGGTTCCGGCTCCACTTTCTTCGGCCCCGATTTCGCTTCTTCTGATCCGGACTCCGCTTCCTTCGGTTCCGATCTCACTTCTTCTGATCCGGACTCCGCTTCCTTCGGTTCCGATCTCGCTTCTTCTGATCCGGACTCCGCTTCCTTCGGTTCCGATCTCACTTCTTCTGA
>CAMWSA010000524.1 GCA_947176785.1 uncultured Lachnospiraceae bacterium | reverse complement strand
GCCTGGTACAGGCGAAAGCAAAAATGGGAATGAAGTTTTTGAAATACCTTTTGATCGGGCTGACGGCCATATTTGTGCTGCTGGCGCTTATGGGTTTTGTTCTGGCCATCATTCCGGGGGTCATCACCGGCGTGGCCGCCTATTTCGTGACATTGTACGCCGATCTGGAGTATGAATACCTGTATCTGGATAAGGAACTGGTTATCGACAAGGTTCTGGCGAAGAGCAAGCGCAAGCGGGTGGCGACCTACCAGGTAGAGCGGATGGAGATCCTTGCGCCCTTTCATTCCTACCATCTGGACAATTATAAGAACCGTCAGGTCAAGATCAAGGACTACAGCATCGGTGAGGAGTTGAAGCCGGATCTGCGTTATGCGATATATTACGAGGGCGGCGAAAAGCTGATATTAAGCCCTTCCGAAGAACTGGTGAAGGCCATTCGAAATGTGGCTCCCAGGAAGGTTTTCATGGACTGAAAAAAATATCGAAAAACACAAATTGACAGTTGACATCGGCTGTCAATTTTGTTACACTCGGATGCAAACCCAAAAATAACAAATCAACTGAAAAAGGAGGACTGGAAATGGGACAGATTATTGGCGAAGGCATTACCTTTGACGATGTGCTGCTGGTACCGGCATATTCCCAGGTGGTGCCTAATCAGGTAGACCTGACCACATGGCTTACCAAGAAGATCAAGCTGAACATTCCGATGATGAGTGCGGGCATGGACACTGTCACGGAACACCGCATGGCGATTGCCATGGCCAGACAGGGCGGCATCGGCATTATTCACAAGAACATGTCTATTGAAGCGCAGGCGGAAGAGGTGGACAAGGTTAAGCGTTCCGAGAACGGCGTGATCACGGATCCTTTTTCCCTGACTCCTGAACATACCCTGGCGGATGCGGATAACCTGATGGGTAAATTCCGTATCTCCGGCGTACCCATCACGGAGGGACGCAGGCTGGTGGGCATCATTACTAACCGTGATCTGAAATTCGAGACCGATTTTTCCAAGAAAATAAAGGAATCCATGACATCCGAGGGCCTGATTACCGCTCCTGAGGGCATTACATTGGAGGAGGCCAAGCAGATCCTGGCCAAGGCCCGCAAGGAGAAGCTTCCCATCGTGGACAAGGATTTCAATCTAAAAGGACTTATCACCATCAAAGATATTGAGAAGACCATCAAGTATCCTCTGGCGGCCAAAGACGGGCAGGGCCGGCTTTTATGCGGTGCCGCCGTGGGCATTACCGCCAATGTGCTGGACCGTGTGGCGGCACTGGTGGCGGCAAAGGTGGATGTGATCGTGCTGGACAGCGCCCACGGTCATTCCGAGAATGTACTGCGCTGCATCCGTATGATTAAGGAAAAGTACCCGGAGGTACAGATTATCGCAGGTAATGTGGCGACAGGGGAAGGTGCCAGAGCCCTGATCGAAGCCGGTGCGGATGCGGTGAAAGTGGGCATCGGCCCCGGCTCCATCTGTACTACACGCGTGGTAGCGGGCATCGGTGTGCCCCAAATCACGGCGGTGATGGATGCTTATTCCGTGGCAAAGGAGTATGGAATCCCCATTATTGCAGACGGGGGCATCAAGTACTCCGGTGATATCACCAAGGCCATTGCAGCGGGCGGTAATGTCTGCATGATGGGCAGCATGTTTGCAGGCTGTGACGAGAGCCCTGGAGACTTTGAACTGTTCCAGGGCAGGAAATACAAGGTATACCGCGGCATGGGCTCCATCTCCGCCATGGAGAACGGCAGCAAGGATCGCTATTTCCAGGAGAATGCCAAGAAGCTGGTGCCCGAGGGCGTGGAGGGCCGTGTGGCTTACAAGGGTCTGGTGGAGGACACCGTGTTCCAGCTCATGGGCGGCCTGCGCTCCGGTATGGGCTACTGCGGCGCCCACAACATTGAGGAACTTAAGGAGAACGGCAGATTTGTGAAGATCTCCGCCGCATCCTTGAAGGAGAGCCATCCCCACGATATACATATCACAAAGGAAGCGCCCAATTACAGCGTGGACGCGTAATTTTGTGTTTTATTTGGACTGGCCAATGGATGAGGATGTGAAAGGCTCAATATACAATTCCGGAATGATTATGTGGGTTCTCATAATCATTCCGTGATATTTTTTGCTTTCGGGCTTTTGGCTTGATTTTGTGACAAAAACGGTCTTGCAACCTGGTGTCGGATGATTTATAATATAGAAAAGGAAAGTATTGGAATCATGTATAGGCGGACTATACAGGAAAGGGGTATATATGATGATATCGGGCGTAAACAGTTCAAACTCCCTATACGGGAAAATAGCCAGCGGCAAAAGGATCCAGACAGCGGCAGACGATGCGGCGGGGCTTGCCATTGCCAACAAGATCAAGAGAGAGAACAATGGGTTGGATGTAGGCGCTTCCAACATCATGGACGGTATTGGCGCTGCCAATATTAAGGATGGCGCGCTTGGCTCCCTGCAGGACTCCTTGCAGCGGATTCGGGAACTCAGCCTCAAGGCGTCCAATGGACTGTACGGTGATGATGAGAAGCAGATGATCCAGAAGGAGGTTGATCAGATTCTGGACGGTATTCAATATACAGCCACTGCCACCCAGTTCAACGAGATGAAGCTGTTAGACGGAAGCATGGCGGATATGGAGATAGCGTCCAATCCTGACGGCACGGGCATGAAGATCCAGATGGAGAACATGTCGCTGAAAGCCCTGGGGATTGACGGCTACAATATCACCGGGAATTTCGACATCAGCGTTATTGATAACGCCATGAAAAAGATCAACGAGGCGAGAAGCAACACAGGCGCGTCCACCAATGCTTTGGAACATGCCTACAATTACAATAACTACGCATCTTATAATCTGCTGAGTTCCAGGAGCCGGATAGAGGACCTGGATATCCCCAAGGCGGTTTCCGAGCAGAAGAAAAATAAACTGCTGGTGGATTACCAGATGGGGCTGATGCGCAAGCAGATGCAGCATGACACGCTGCT
>CAMWSA010000523.1 GCA_947176785.1 uncultured Lachnospiraceae bacterium | reverse complement strand
GGCAGGCTGTGGTAGGTGTCCGCCCTGGATGTCTGCTGCAGATCGTGCGCCCCCTCCTGTCCCACAAGCACCGCGCATGCCACCGCCACAATGCCGGAAGAGAGCATCAGTCCCTGTCCAAAGAAATCCGCCATCCCGTTGACGGAGCCGGATACCGCTTCCTCATATTCCCGGGATGTCATGGCGGTTATCTGCACATTGATGGCGGACAGATCCACATCGCTGTATCGCAGCAGCCACACCACCGGCATGGCCAGAAAACTACCCAGCAGGGACAGGGCCAGCATCCAGACCTTATGCCGCATATCCTCTTTCATACCTTTAAGAAATAAGCGCTTTGATATCATATCCGTTCACCTCCGTCTCGCTGATAAAGATCTCCTCCAGGGAAAGAGGAAGCAGTTCATAGAACACCGGGTTCAGCAGTTCCATGTATTCCACCAGCTGGTCCCGGGTGCCCCTTATGGTAAAGGTATACAACGTCCCCCTCTGGTCCATGGTCACCACCTCCAGGTTTTTTCTGATATGCTCCAGGGTGGCCTGGTTCTTGACCACACACTGCACCTTGTGCAGATTCAGCTTCATGTCGTCCAGATCCCTGGCAAAGAGAATGCCTCCCTTGTGCAGCAGTCCCACATATTCGCAGATGTCCTCCAGTTCCCGAAGGTTGTGGGAGGCGATGATGGGGGTCAGTCCCCGGTCCTCCATCTCCCTGGCAAACAGGGCTTTCACCGCCTGCCGCATCACCGGGTCAAGTCCGTCAAAGGTCTCGTCGCAGAGCAGGTATTTGGTGCCTGCGCAGATGCCGCAGATCACCGCCAGCTGCTTTTTCATGCCCTTGGAAAAGGTATCGATCCTGCGCCCCGCCTCCAGCCCGAACTTCCCCAGCAGTTCCTCATAACGGCCCCTGTCAAAGGCGGGATAATAGGTCTGGTACAGCCTGGCCATATCTATGGGGGCACCGTTTTTGAAAAAGAACATCTCGTCGGAGATATAGAAAAGTTTTGCCTTTACAGCCGGATTGTTGTACACCGGCTCCCCGTCCGCCAGCACCTGTCCGCCGTCGGCTTTCAGCACGCCGCTAAGCAGCCGCAGAAAGGTGGACTTGCCCGCCCCGTTGGTGCCGATCAGACCAAACACATGCCCCTCCTCGATCCGGGCCGTGATCTGATCTATGGCTTTGATATCCTCAAAGCTTTTCTGTAGATTGGTTACTTCTATCATGACTGCCTCCTAAATCTTTTTCCGTATATGCCCCACATCCCTTTAGTCTCAGACGTACGGACTACCTAACCTTCTGAAATGAACCTGCTCCTCCTGGCCTTAAACGAGTGAAACCGGCTAACCACTACAGGGGGGGAAGGGGATTTATATTCCCCTGGCCCCGGATATACCGGCACCCGGCTTGCCGGCCCGAAGCAGATCCTCCATATCCTCATCCGCACCGCTCTCCTCCGTACCGGCCCGGCTGTACACCGCCGCAAGCTGCTCCCGCAGGGCCTCCTGGGACAGGCCCGCATCCCTGGCCTTGCGGGTCATAGTCATCCACTCCGTCAGCACCCGGCGAAGCTGCCCGTCACGCCACTCCCGCTCCGGTGCCACAAAGCTCCCCCGCCCGGACACGGTGTACAGGTATCCCTCCTGCTCCAGCAGAGTGTAAGCCCGCTGTACCGTGTTGGGATTCACCGCCAGTTCCACAGCCAGGCTGCGGACGCTGGGCATCTTACTGCCCTGCTCCAGCCCGCCGCTGACAATCAGCCGCTCCAGCTTCTCCACCATCTGCTCATAGATGGGGCGCTTATCCCTGTAGTCCAACAGAATCATGAGCGCACGCTCCCTTCAAGTGTATTAATTCTCTTAATACACTTAATATAACACTTGCCGCCTTCCTGTGCAAGATATTTTTATCTGCTTTTGCTAATCCCTTCTTTGCAAACGGCTCTATCAGCTGGGCTGCTACTTTTCGGAGCTTTGTCTTTCCGGCTGTTTTGTGACCATGAAAAGGGCATTAACGGATTGTTCCGCCAATGCCCTCGCCAGACCATTGTGTGAAAAGCAGCATCCATTTTCTAAAAGAACTCATGGATACCATGGGACAGAAGATTTTTCTGGAGGCAATGTCCGATTACTGTAACCGGTATCTGTACCCAAACGCTTCCACTGAAGATTTCATGAGTGTTTTAGCATGCCATGGAGAAGCGGATCTCTCCGGGCTTTTGGAGGAATATTCGGATGTGGGGATGAATTGATCCCTCTTTCAGTCTGCCCTGGGAACGTATTTTTTCTTGTTCTCCCATGGATTTTGTGCTATACTTTCAGGGAAAGCGTTTTCACCTTCCCATGCGCGGCATTGAGGAATTAAAGGACAAGGATAAAGAGCCATGACTGTAAACGAAAAAATGAAGCTTGTACTCAATCTGGCGGAAGAGGCATTGAAAAAAAATGAGTTGCCTATAGCATGTATTATATTCTATAATGATACGATAATAGCCCAAAGCCACACATCCGAAAGCGAAGACAAAAGATTGTTAGTCCATGCGGAATTGAAAGCGCTGCTGGAATTGGATCAGAAAAAATGCAAACCTAGAGAAAAAGCGCAGATGGAGCTGTTCACAAATTTAGAACCCTGCATGATGTGTTTAGGGGCATCCGTCTCTTCCTTTGTGGGCAAAATATACTATTCGCTCGACGCGCCCTCCGATGGCGCAGCAAAGTGGGCCAGGAAAACCTGGCATGAGCATCATATAAAATCGTCCTTTTGCCTTCCGGATATCACATCGGGAATTCTGGAAGCGGAGAGCAAAGAACTGTTTATACGATATATAGATATTCACAAAGAAGGCCCGTTGGTGGAATGGGTAAAAACCATCCTCTAAAGTCAACCGGCAGTTTCCGGTTGATGGGGTACAGGAATGGTAAAAGCTGGATGATATTTCTCAATACATAAATATCTAGGTAATTGCGAAACTCTTTGAAGCAAGTGACGGAATTTGTGTTAGAAAAAGAC
>CAMWSA010000522.1 GCA_947176785.1 uncultured Lachnospiraceae bacterium | reverse complement strand
TTTACATCGGAAAAGACAAAGGAAGCCGGGGCGGCGGTGAAAACAAAGACGGTCACAGGGCTAAAAGCCGGAAAGAAATATTATGTCAGGGTGCGGGCGTATTGCCTGGATTCAGCGGGAAATCGGATTTATGGCGCATATAGTGCGGTAAAGAGTGTCAAGACAAAGATGTAAGATTTGAGGGTAAAATATACCAGGTTTGGCGTGCTTCGTGCAAAAGGATCAGTGAATGCCGGGGAGGTTATGAAAATGACAGGGAAAAGGATTTTGGCAGTTATAATGGCTTTATGCATCGCTGCGGGACTGGTGGTTGATCCGAATACTGGAAAAACAGCCAGGGCAAATATTATTGCAGAATATCAGATGGAGGAGCTTGCAGATGCAACATATAAGATCGTGAGCTATTTGCTCACGGATACCAAGGTGGAAGTTCCAGAGATAATTTCTGGAAAAAAGGTAACTGTAATTGGACATCGTGCTTTTGCGTACAAAAATACATTGGAAGAGGTTACCATACCATCCAGCGTAACAGTGATTGAGGGACAGGCGTTCCAGTATTGCAGCGCATTGAAAAAAGTTGTCATACCATCCAGTGGTTTGCGCGAGATTGGAGATTTTACTTTTGATGGCTGTGGCTTGGAGGAAATAGTACTGCCGTCTGGTGTAGAAAAAATTGGCGGCAGTGCATTTTTAAACTGCTCGAAGATGACAGCCGTATCGATTCCTTCTACGGTAACAGAAATCGGAGCGTCAGCTTTTTCCGGCTGCAACAAGGTTGATGGGATTATATTGCCGCCTGGTGTGACGAAAATAGAAGCGCATACATTTTCAAATTGTACGAGCCTGACAAAGATTGAGATTCCTGATGGCGTGTCCAGTATCGGAGAACTGGCCTTTTATGGGTGTGCGGGACTGACAGAAATCATAATTCCAGACAAAGTCACTGATATTGGACGTTTTGCTTTTGAAAGGTGCAAAAACCTGATAAAAATTACGCTTCCGGCTGGTTTGACCAGTGTACAGGCAGGCATTTTGCAAGGATGTGAAAAACTGGAACAAGTGCATATCCCTAGCGGCGTGGCAAGTATAGGAGAAGATGCTTTTGAAAGCTGTGCAAGCCTGACGGAAATTCATATTCCAGCCAGTGTGTCAAGCATAGGAAATCGTGCGTTTTCTGGATGCGCGCAGTTGCAGGACGTCTATTATTCTGGTACACAGGAGCAGTGGAATCAGGTCACGGTTGCATCCCAAGGCAATGAGAGCCTTGCTGGCGCAGCGATACATTTTGAAACGGCAAGTGAGCCAGCGGGGGATTATGAATATAACAAACTGGATGATGAGACGATCGAGATTACGAAATATACAGGGACGGATACGGTTGTAGAGATCCCTGCGCAGATTGATGGCAGGCGTGTGGTTAGGATCGGGGAAAGGGCTTTTGCGAATTGTAAAAATTTGACAGAAATCAGCATTCCGGGCAGTGTAACGAGTATAGGAGAAAGGGCTTTTGCATGGTGTAGTAAGTTGACGAAAATTGCTATTCCAGATGGTGTTTCCAGCATTGAAAATCAATTGTTTTATCAATGTTGGGATTTGCAGGAAGTAAGTATACCAGAGAGTGTAACCATCATTGGAGAAGGAGCGTTTTTTCGCTGTAGGACATTGCAGGAAATAAATATTCCAAATAGTGTGACGATTATAGGAGGGGCAGCATTTGGGAATTGCAGTTCTTTGAAAGGTATTACGATTCCGGATAGTGTAAGCCTAATAGGAGGCGCCGCATTTGCTCAGTGCAGTGTTTTGGAGGAAATCAGTATTCCAAGTGGTGTGGTTAGCATAGACGATTATACATTTCAAAACAGCGGCCTTTTGACTATCCATATTCCGAAAAGTGTTGTTCGCATAGGGGAAAATAGCTTTGCAAACTGTGAAACGTTAAAAGATGTATATTACGAGGGGACGAAAGAGCAGTGGAATCAGATAAAGATAAGTTCCATAGGAAATAGCAGCCTGACGAATGCGGTGGTTCATTGCATTGACGATGATTTGCCGTCAGAGAATTATGAATATGAGGCTCTTAGTGATGGAACGATAGCAATTACCAAATACAAAGGCTCTGAAACAGAGGTAAAAATTCCGTCACAGATAGACGGAAAAACAGTAACTGTTATACGCACGAATGTTTTTCAGAGTAATGAAGATATAAAGGAAATTACAATTCCATCATGTGTAACCAGTTTTATGGGCGGCGCGATTGATGATTGTCCAAACCTTATGGCGTTTGCTGTTGATAGCGCGAGTGAGAGTTATTCATCGGTAGATGGAGTTTTGTTTAATAAAGAGAAAACAGAGCTTGTAAGGTGTCCAGAGGGAAAAAGCGGGGAATATACAGTGCCGTCTAGTGTAGTTTTGATCGGAGAAAGCGCTTTTAGAAGGTGTAAAAAACTGGAAGGAATAACAGTCCAGGAAGGAATAACGAGAATAGGAAGCAGTGCTTTTAGTCAATGTGCGGGAGCCACACGCATTGCACTTCCAGACAGCGTGACAGAGATATGCGATGCTGCCTTTTCAGGTTGCGAGAGTTTGAGAAAAATGCATATTCCAAACGGTGTAAAAGATATAAAAAGAGATACTTTTTATAACTGTACAAGTTTGACAGAAGTTAACATTCCAGAAGGAACAACTCAAATAGGCTCAATGGCATTTGTATACTGTGAGGGCTTAAAATCCATAGCTATTCCGGCAAGTGTTGTTAAAATAGCAAATGGCGCTTTTAGTGTTGGAAAAGTAAGGCCAAGCAGGCTGGAAGATATCTATTATGATGGAACCAAGGAGCAGTGGGAAAAAATTGAAGTGCAGGGAGAGGAAGAAAGCGTCAGCGAAAGGCTGTGGCTAACCGCAACCATCCACTTTAAAAATGACCCAATCGTCCTCCCAGAAGAGCCCATCCAGCCGGAAGTACGCAACCCAAAAGAAGAGCTGGAAAACTTAAAGTCCAACGGCACCTTCC
>CAMWSA010000521.1 GCA_947176785.1 uncultured Lachnospiraceae bacterium | reverse complement strand
ATACAGAAGGTTAAGAAAGAACCCAGCTTTGAGTTCACCTACGGCGGCCTGCTCTGGTTCTGCATGAACCGTCTGCCGAAATTCGGCGGCGATGACGGGCAGTGGGTGTACGACCGCATCCTCGCAGTGGAATGCCCCAACGCGGTGCCGCCGGAACGCCAGGATAAGCTGCTCGCGGAAAAACTGTATGCGGAGCGCGGCGACATCTAGCATAAGGCAGTGATGGCTTTCCGCAGCGTCATCAAAAACGGATACCGCTTCTCTGAACCGGAAAGCGTTTCCCAAGCCAGGGACAGCTACCGCGGCTCCAACAGCACGGTCATTTCTTTTTATGGGGAGTGCATGGCGGAACGCCCGGAGGGCAGGATCAATGACTCCTGCACCACGGGCAAAATATACAAGGTTTATAAGGCATGGTGCCAGGACAACAATAACGGGTACGCAAAGACCGCCCGCGAGTTCCGGTAAGAGCTTGCCGCCCATCTGGGCACCACGTTCAAGGAAATGAGCGTCCAGCGCAGGCAGGGGACATTCTATAAAGACTATACCCTGGCAGAAGATGCCATGCGGCAATACGCAATGGGCTATATCTGTGACGACACGGATTTTCTTAAATAGGTGGCGCTGCCTGTATTTCAGTGGCAGTATGGTGGCAGTGCGGATGGCAATGCCCACACTCCCCAGACGCCTATAAAATAAGGGTTTTCCAAAATCCGGTGGCAGTGGTGGCAGAACTTCCTATTTATTTAGCCGGAGAAAAAAGTATGTATGTAAATATAGATATTAAATACAAAGTACAAAGATTATTAAGAATATATAGAAAGCTGCTCTGTACTGCCACCACTACCATCAATATGGCGGGAAGCCTTTCATTCCAAGGCTTTCCACGCATATGGAAGTACCACTGTGGCTGCCATCCCACTGCCACCATTGCTGTGGGCACTGCCACCAAAAATGTAACCAGCCCGCCAGGGCTATCACCAAGCTATTATCTGCGGCCTGCCGCAGAGGAAAGAAAGGGGACACATGGAGAAACAAAAATACCAGATGGACTTGAGCTTCCTGGAAAACTACGACAACAGCACCCGGCACTACCAGCCGTTTGACCTGCTGGCAACGCCCGGATGCATACCACTGATGGTCATGTGCAGCAAAAAACCGGAGCCAGCCGTATGGAGCATCATCGGCACGATGTACAGCGTGCATTTCCTGCATTACAGGAACATGGAGGACTACATCATCCGCCGCGGCCTCACCCGCTGGACGGATGAGCATGACCGCGAATCCGGCCTCTGCCTGAGCGGCGTCAGCAACCGCTTCCGCATCTATTAGCCGCAGGGGCGGCCTCCACCTCTGTGCCTGCCCTCCTGCCTGACGGGCGGGCAGGCACACGCACAAAAACCGCATAAGTTTTTGGGGTATTAACCGATAAGTTTTCAAGGGATCATCCCGGAAAGGAGCAGAATCTGGGAAAAAGAGGGCCTATGCCTGGCACAGGCGGGCGGCCGCCTAAAGCCCTGGCAGAAAAGATAGGAGCGGGCAATCCGGGCAAACGCCCGCTCATGGTGATGGGCGCACCGGAAACTGCCAAATTAGAGTGTGTGGATATGCCTACGCCAAAGGATTACATGAAGGAAAAACAGAAGAACGGCGGGGAGTTCTGCGCCGAAGAGATTTATACGGAAACATGGGAGTGGCTCAAAAAGCGTGGCTGTGAAAGACTGGTGAAAACACAGCTCATCGAGCAGTACGCCATGAGCGTGTCGCGCTGAATACAGTGCGAGCAGGCCATCTCGGAATTCGGCTTCCTGGCGAAGCACCCGACCACGCAGCAGGCCATCGCCTCGCCGTTTGTTGGCATGGCGCAGAACTACATGAAGCAGTCCAACCAGATGTGGGCGATGCTCTACCAGATCGTCAAGGAGAACTGCTCCACCGAATACCAGGGCGCAACGCCACAAGACAGCGTGATGGAGCGGCTGCTCCGGGCAAGGGAGGGATTACGGTGAAACTTCCAGGAAGAATCGCGCATTACCTCCGGGGCAATGTGGACTTCGACAGCTTCTTTGTTTTGGACATCGCCGTGCAGGATGAGGAGAACGCCGTGCGGCTGGACGCCCCAAAGAGCATCCAACCGCGCAGATGACAATATTTTTCAAGGAGGGATCTTATGACAGCATATGATATTTACACAATCGGCACAGCGGAGTACAAAAGGGCGTTCTGGGACAAAGCCATGCGGGGCGGCCAGGCCCCTCGTGAGATCATGCAGAGCGGGAATTCCCTGCATGACACGCTTGTACTCCCGGCTGACAGCAATCGGAAGTTCCAGGAGGCATTGCGCAGGGAGAGCGTCTTCCGCCAGCTTGTCACCTGCATCAGTGCGCCGCAGTCGGAAGGCTCCATCTGGACTTCCGTATGTGAAGACCTTGCAGAATGGGTGCCAGAAAACGGCAAGGTCAGCATCATGGATGCCACGGGCGGCCTTACAAGGCAGCTCTTCCGCTGCAATAAGCTGGCGGTCATCGCAAAGCTCACCAACAACTATGTGCAGGACATCGGCTTTGATGCGGAAGGCTACCTCACGGCGCATCTGGCCAAGAGTTTCGGCAGGGCGGAAGAAAACGCATTCATCAACGGGAGCGGCGAGGGAATGCCGACAGGCATCCTGCATAGCGCAGACGGAGCAGAGGTTGGCCTTACAACCACTGAGATCAGCTTTGACGATATGGCAAAGCTGTACCTCTCCATCAAGCCGGAACACCGCAAAAACGGCGTGTGGATCATGAATGACGAGACTGCCCTCACGCTCCGCACGTTAAAGGACACGGGCGGCAACTACCTGTGGAACCATAACAGCGACACCATCTTTGGGAAGCCCGTGCATACCTCGGAATTCATGCCGTCCGCCACACCGGGGAGCCTGCCCGTTGCATTCGGGGATTTCAGCCACTACTGGATCGTGAACCGCCTTCCGCTGTCCGTGCGGACGTTGACGGAGAGGTTCACAC
>CAMWSA010000520.1 GCA_947176785.1 uncultured Lachnospiraceae bacterium | reverse complement strand
CAACGGCTTTAATGCAAGGGTAAAATATCCAAGCAACCTGACATCTTCTGCTGAAACTACGAGATATGTAACGGACTGGTTCTTTTTTGTAAACTCTATGGCACTCTTTTTCAAAAACCGCTCAACATCCGGATTCTTCGGACAGGAAAAACCGGAAAGCAATTCAGCAAGTGCTGGCTCTCCGGCTTCTTCATCATTCCCTAATGCCAAATACTCACGGATATTGACCGAAAAAACTTATCATTTTCCGGCATTTTCTTTCTCCTTTATTTTCATCTTCCGCAGCCGCATCATTTCCCTCAATTCGGACTCTCCCTTTATCTCTCTTGCAGCCACAGGTATATGAACAGGACGGTTCTTGGCAGATTCTTCAATCGCATTGACAAACATCTCCACCTGTTCCTTGCCGGAAATGACAAAATTTTTTGTGATGCTCGAAGTTGCCATAAGAAACACCTCCTTTGTTAGTTTGGCTTTTCTGTATCAATTCATACTTTCCTATCTACATTTTATTATTTTATTTCGGCTAATGCAACAAAACTTTTATGAATTTTTTATAACTTATTTTTCCACTTGCTAACTCGCCAAAACAGAGTTAAGATACGACACCACGGAAAGGAGCTTCCTGTATAATTCAAGTATAGGGAATTCCAAGAAAGAAGCTTCGCAATTACCTATACATAAATCACGCAACCTGATGTTTACAATAAGCACGAACCGCTAAAAACAGGAATACAGGTATTTCAACTGCGGCTGAAATCAAAATGACATATGGTGTCCAGAAACTTGCCTCTCCAATATGCAGGAAGTTGAAATTATAAAGCTGGTACAGAAAATTATTCTGCAAACCAATACCCGCCGAAGGCAGAACTGTTGAAATCCACGATGCGCCCGCAAATGCGCTATAAGCAAATATGGGCAGGAATAATACCACTATGGAAATCAGCAGCACTGTCAGGGAATCCCTGCATCTGGCAGATAAGAACAGTGTACAGCTAATGGTTGCCAATACCGAAAGAAGTCCTGCAAACACCAAAACAATCTGGAGCTGCCCCAAATTAATATTGGGCAGGTTTATAACTGAAAACAACATTTGGAAAGAAGTCTTCAGGCAGTCTGTGCCAAAGGCAAGATTAAGGATCAGCAGATGAAGTGACATCCCTAAAACAAAAATCACTGTGAATATACAACAGGCCGCCAAAATCCGTGTGACAGCTAATTTCATGCGTCCATATTTAGTGCAGCGCAGAATACTGTCACTGCCAGTCTGATACTCATTTGCAAAAACCGGAGCTGCGATGGCAACACAAAGGATTGATAAAACCAAAATATACAATGTTGTATAATCAAACGCATCTCTGCTCATGCCGTAATATAAATAAAACGGCTGATCTACATTTGCATACTTGTCTGCCGCAAACTGTCCGGCTGACCCATATTCTTTCTGCTCAAGATTCATGATGTCATCCAAATGGGAAACACATTTTTCATAAAAATACTGTTCAACCTCATCAGGATCAATATCCATCAGGTCTGCACCAATGCCCGTTTTGGGATCAGCAAAGGCTTCTGTCAGTCCCTTGAGCATAGGACGGATAGCCATAATGTTTTCAATATAGATATCCAGCGGCACATCACCCAGCGTACCATATTCCTGTACATAAGACTGATATGTCCGCAGGGCCTCCGCCAGCTTCCCAGGAGTAATGTCACCTGCTGTTTTCTCATAATAATCTTTCTTGAACCGGATTGCCGGTAAGCCATCTAACTCTATAACCTCCCCGTTTTCTCCCGGACGGTTAATAGATTCAAAGCTGACCGGCAGGTATGCCATTACGACAGACATCAAAAGTGCGACAGCAAGCAAGGCCAAAGTACGGCGTGACTTCATAATTCGTTTTACTTCTAACCGGAATAAACGCATATCAATTTCCCTCCCCTTCCCAGAGTGCGTTTCCTCCGCACTCTGTATTTTCCTGCGGAAAATACCAAAGATACAAGTCCTCAAGCCGGGGCTGCACAGCAGCCGCACCGGAGATTTCAGATGTTTCAGATAGATACCGGATGGATAACTCCCCATTATCTTCGCTGCGCTGATTGATGATTCTCAGCCGCATTTCATAGCTGGCTAAATCTCTTGCCGGTATGGTACAAGTCCATACCTTCCCTTCAATCTCCCTCACCAGTTCATCCGCCCGGCCTATATCCACTATCTTTCCTGCTTTCATTATGGCGTTTCTCGTTGCGATGTACTCAATATCCGAAACAATATGCGTAGAAATCAACACGATCCTGTCATGTGAGAATTCTGAAATAAAGTTACGGAAACGTACCCGCTCTCCGGGATCAAGCCCTGCTGTTGGTTCGTCCATCACAAGAATTTTCGGATCGTTCAGCATAGCCTGTGCGATGCCCACACGGCGCTTCATGCCTCCGGACAGTTTTGCTATCTTTTTCCCTTTTACATCAGAAAGTGTAAGCACATCCAAAAGATAATTGATTTTCTTTACTGTTTCCCTTGCCGGAACATCTTTCAGGGCGGCTACATATTCCAGATAATCCTTTACTGTAAAATCACGGGAATATCCAAAATCCTGCGGCAGGAAACCAAAGATGTCCCGATAGGCTTCTCCCATTTTGCGGATATCGGTGCCATCGTAACAGATTGCTCCGCTGGTTGGTGTCATAATGTCTGCAATCATGCGCATGAGGGTGGTTTTTCCGGCACCATTAGCGCCAAGCAGCCCCCATACACCCGGTGTCAAAGTAAGGCTGGCATCATCGACGGCCTTTTTGTCTTTGAACTGTTTACTCAAATGCTCAATTTTCAGTTCCATTGTATCACTCCTTTTCCAAGCCTGTTTCCAAAGGCTATTTTCAAGAGCAAATGCCCCTGTTCAGTAACGAGTGTACCAAACAAGGGCATTTCAATCTCAAATTTCAGGCTGGAATAATCCTAAGAATTTCCTAATTTTATGAATGCATTTTCCTAAGAAGAGACTGGCAGGGTGATTGTGAAAGTGACTGTTTCATTAC
>CAMWSA010000519.1 GCA_947176785.1 uncultured Lachnospiraceae bacterium | reverse complement strand
GGTCTCCCTCCCCCGCTCACGATCCCGGGCATTGTCGGTCTGTATCTCCCGGGTATGCCCTGTGAGGGCATCTGCCGCATGCTCCAGCGCCCTGTTTTTCTCCTCTGTAGTCAAAACCTGCAGCTGATATTTTGCGGCTGCAGCCCGCTTTCCCATTTCCTTCAAATCCATGACGCACCTCTTCTATTTTATGATTTTCAATCAAATAAACCCACAAACATGTAGGGAAGCGCACCCTCACACCAGAATCACCTGATAGGGCTTGCAGTCCGTCTCCTCCGCAGGCAACTCCTCCACCAGCTGGCAGCTGTGGCCAATGCCGATGGAGCAGGTCAAAAACCGGGGATGCGCCGCCAGATACCGGTCATAATAGCCGCCGCCGTAGCCCAGCCTGTGACCGTAGGGATCGTAGGCCACACCGGGCATCAGCATCAATTCCTGCCGATCCCCTGAATTGCGCAAATGTGGGTTGGGGCTTTCATAGGCCCGGCAGCTTTCCGGCGGTTCCGGTATTCCGTGAAATCCCGGCTGTAACTCCTTTAGAGAATCTATTTGGAAAAAATCCATCCGATGCCCCGGGAATACCCGGGGTACATACACCTGCTTGCCAAGACGCAGCGCCTCCCGAATCAGTTCATGGGTGTCCAGTTCACTGCCATAACTGACATAGCACAGCAGTATCCGGGCCCGGTAAAACCACTGATGTCCCAGCATCCTCTCCGTGATCAGGCAGGATGCCCTCCGCTGCGCCCCGTCTGAAAGCGCGTCCCTGCGGGCCAGCACCGTCCGCCGGATACGCCCTTTTTGCGCTTTAATTTCCTCTGCTGACACTGTCTCCATAGGCCGTCCCTCACTGTTCTGCATGCGAAGGCTTCCCGCCATATTTCTCTCCCAGGTTTTCCAGCGTGCCGTCCTCCTTTTGGATGGTAATGCTGTCCAGCTGTCCCCGGAGATTGGCCCGCACATTAGCCACATACTCCTGACGGAGAGCCGCCTGTTCGGCCTTCTCCTCCGCCGTCAGGCCCTCGGCCTGGGATTTGTGATAGAGCGCATTGATTCTGGCTATTTTCTGTTCCATGGTCCTTTCGTCCATACGATTCCCCCTGTGTTCCCAGGCAGGTTTTGGCAAACAAATACCCTCTGCCGCCGGCCTTGCCTGTAATCTCAATAGCTGCTTACTACTCCTGCGTCAGACGGATGAGCCACATATCCCTCATTGCCTGTGCAGTCGGTCGACAAACCGTGGCAAATCAAAATCCTCCTCCTGACGGGCTACAAATAGTGTGCCCTCCTGTGCCCCGTTCAAAATCCTGTGCAGAATTCCGATATCCCTGCTGTTGGCGATCACCATGTCCACACCGGAACCGGTGGCAATCCGGGCGGCCTGCAGTTTGGTGTTCATACCGCCGGTCCCCACATTGCTGCCGGTGCTGCCCTTGCCCATTGCCAGCAACTCCTCTGTCAGTTCGTCCACCTGGGAGACAAACGCCGCCTCCGGGTTCTTCCTCGGGTCATCCGTATAAAGACCGTCTATATCGGAGAGTAAGATCAGCAGGTCCGCATCCACCAGCGCCGCCACAATGGCCGACAGTGTATCGTTGTCCCCGATCTCGATCTCGTAGGTGGCTACCGTGTCGTTCTCGTTGACGATGGGGATCACGCCCATCCGCAGAAGCTGGGAAAATGTGTTGTGGGCGTTGAAACGATTCAGATCATCCACAATGGTATTCTTCGTCATGAGAATCTGCGCCGCCACTTGGTTATATTCCGCAAAAATCTTCTGGTAAGTCATCATCAGCCGGGCCTGTCCCACGGCGGCACATGCCTGCTTTACCGCCATCTTATGCGCCTCGGTCTCCCCTGTGATCTCCCGGATACCCACAGCCTTCCTGCCTGCCGCAATGGCCCCTGAAGTGACCAGGATCACATCCTTTCCCTGGTTGCGGATATCACACAGCTCCCGCACCAGCTTTTCCAGACGGATATAGTCCAGATCCCCGGTCTGCGCGTGCTGCAGGGAGGAGGAGCCGATTTTCACTACAATGCGCTGTTTTTCTCTGAGCGCCTCCCGCACTGGGGATTTCATTTCCGTACTTGTTGTCGTCACTTTGTATTTCCTCACATTCGTATATAGTATCAGCCAATTGCGAAACGTTCTCCGCAAGTGACCTAGCCGGAGTATCACATCAATGGTTTCCGCCTTCAATATGGGCATTCCGAAGCTCCAGCGGTTTGTAAACGGCGGCGATGGCCTCTGCCACCCTGATCCCGTCCATGGCGGCGGAAGTAATCCCTCCTGCGTATCCGGCACCCTCACCGCAGGGATAAATCCCCCTGATCCGGGACTGCATTTCCTCATCTCTGAGAATCCGCACCGGCGATGAGGTGCGGCTCTCCACCCCCGACAATATGGTATCCGGACGATTGAAGCCCGGAATCTGCCTGCCAAATTGCTCCATGCCCTCCACGAAAGCCCTGCTCAGTTCCTTCGGCAGCAGACTGCTCAGATCGCTCTCCTGCCATTTTCCCTTGATACAGGGCTGCAGCGGCTGCTTCCGCCAATCCTCTAATAGCCGTTTGATATCCGGCCCCTGCCTTGCTGCCAATTCCTCCTGGCTGCACTCCTGCTCCACACATGCCTTATACATTCCATAGCGCTGTACCGGCACTGCTCCGCCGCCCAGCCGGTAAGCCCTCTCCTCCAGCCTCCGCTGAAATTCCACCCCCGCCAGGGGATCCGCCGGGAAACCTGCCCGGGTATCGCCGCCATAATCCTCCGGGGTTACGGACACAATGATGGCACTGTTGGCATTACAGCCATCCCGGCCGCTGTAGCTCATACCGTTTACCGCCAGCCGCCCCGGTTCTGAGGAAGCATTGACCACATAGCCGCCAGGGCACATGCAAAAGGAATACACGCCCCTGTCATTGGATGCCCTGGCCGTCACCTTGTAGGAGGCGGCCCCCAGAACCGACCCCAGGGCAGGCCCCATGTCCCCCGGATCAGCCACCCCGTACTGCGCCTGGTTAATCATGCCC
>CAMWSA010000518.1 GCA_947176785.1 uncultured Lachnospiraceae bacterium | reverse complement strand
TAAAATTATAGGATTTATATAAAATATAATCGACATAATAATATTAATGATTTGATATATAAACAACATCCTTTATTTCGTGGGATGCGGCGAAAAAACAAAGATTAAGATTATCATAATAGGAATAGCAAACGATATTCTATGCTAGAAAATATAAAATAGATATGGGGAGGTGAGATTTTTGGGGATACAATAAAATTATAGTAGAGGAGGTGAGATTCTTAGTATACCAGATGGAAAAAGTTAATCTGTAAAGGAATAAGCAAAGAAAGTGAGGATTATTAAAAATGATAAAAACAAAGAAGAAAGTGATTGGCTTTGTATTATGCAGTATTTTGCTGTTAGGAAGTACAATGCTTGTTCAAGCTGATACCCCGGTTTGCGGAGGTAATCACAGTTTCAGTACTGTAAAAGAGGCTGGCATTGACATTATTCCTGGAACAAGAAGGATACATGATCACAACGGACATTTTTGTGATACTTATACATATTATAATAGGTATCTGCAAAGATGTGCCTGTGGTGCAGAGACAGTATGGGTTGATACGAACTCGCCTCACGAGGCACATAATCCAATTGTGATTGAATAATGGAGCCCTCGATAGTACAATAAAAGATAACAAAGGCGGAATGGAGAGAGCGGCATGAAAAAGGTATACGCATGTGTTTTATGTGCAATGTTCCTGCTGGCAGGATGTGGAGATACTGCCGGGACGCAAAATATGTATAGCACAGACGCAGAGCTTGTGGCGGCGGGTTCTGGCAGTGAGGCAGACTCTTTTCTGGCAGAGATATGGGATGGTGGGATCACACCGGAATATCAACCGCTCTCCGATTCCTTTGCTTTGGCGGAGGATACGCTATACTATGTGGACAAAACAGAGGGAATGCCCGTGAGTGTATATGGGGTATCTCTGGCGGGACAGGATCAGCCGCCGCAGCAGATCCTGCATCTGGAGGATGGCTGTATTGAAACCATTGTGCAGGCAAAAGGGACAGGCGGGGAGAGTATCTTGGTTTTGGCGGGAAAAGATGGAGAGCAGGCTCCTTTTCTGGAGGCATATACGATGGAGGGGCGTCAACTGTGGCGCAGGCTCTACGAGACACAGGGGGAGACGGCGCTCCGTCTGGCACAGGATGACAGCGGGTACTTTTATGTCATGTATGCAGAAGAGGTATTGCTGTTTGATGGGGACGGCATCTGTCAGGGCAGTATTTCCTGTCCGGGGAAAAATTATATGGATCTCTGTGCCGCTGGCGGCATTGTCTATGCGTCCTATCATGACGGGGATACGGGAAAGCCTTTGCTGACCAGACTGCAGCAGGGGAGCCGGGCGGAGGGAGAACTGCGAATAACAGGAAACGGGCGTCTGGGAGCAGGACGGGAGGGAAGATTGCTATTTCAGGATGGCAATGATATATACGTATGTGTTTTCCAGACAAAAAAAACAGAGAAACTTTTGAATCTCAGTGCGTATGATCTGGCTGGAGAACAATTACAGGCCATGGGAGAGACAGCCTCGGGAGAGATCCGGCTGATCACCTGGGAGATGTGTGCGTATGACAGCCCTACATGGATAACTACACTTAAGGCGGCGCAGGAAGGAGAAGTGTCGGAGGATGGCAGGCGGATCATTACCTGGCTTGTGGTCGGTGTGGAAGTGTCTGACGAGGAACAGGTGGCGGCAGCATTTAACCGACAGAGTAAGGACTATAAGGTGGTAGTGGAGCAGGTCTCGCTAAAGGGATTGACATCTGCTGCGGGAGACACACAGTACGATCTTGACACCGGAATTTATATGTGCGTCAATACCCGTCTGCTGGCCAAGGAAAGCGCTGATTTGCTCTCTTTTCTGAATTATCAGGATATGGAGCGCTATCTCACGAAGGGGTATCTGGAGGATCTGACACCATATATTGCGCAGTCAGAGCAAATAAATCAGGAAGATTATCTTGAACAGGCGCTGGCATGTTACTCCAGAGGAGACGCCCTTTACAGTATTCCGCCTTCTTTTGGCATTGATACCCTGATCGGAAAGGAGTCAGAGCTGGGAGCGGAGCCGGGCTGGACGGTGAAAGAATTCTTGGAATGGCTGTCACGGCATCCGGATGCTGTGACTAAAGAAGGGATGACCAGAGAAAATGTGCTGGAATTTTGTCTGAGAGGTACTTTGAATGACTACCTGAACTGGGAGTCCGGCCAGTGTGATTTTGAAGGGGAAGATTTTCGGGAGTTGATGCGCCAGATCCGGGAATTGACAGTGGATGCTTCTGATCACTGGGACGATTGGGAAAGACAGCTGGAGGAGAAAAAACCTGTTCTGGAACAGGTAAGAATAAGCGGCTTTTCGAGTTGTAACGCATGGGAAAATATGTATGGCGAACCTCTGGTGTATAAAGGATATCCCAGCAAAGACGGTACTCCTTGTTATTATTATGTCAGCGGCGGACTGGGTATTCTCAGCAGAAGTATCTGTAAGGAAGGGGCCTATGCATTCTGGGAATTTTATCTGCTGTACCATTCCGGGGACGGCGAGGCATATTACACCCACAGGGAGGATTATGCCGACAGTATGACCCGTATTGTAGATGAGCAGTACGCTTATACAGAAGACGGAAAGATGAGATACCGAAAACTGTCGGAGGTGCCGCCCGGAGTTGTGGAGGAGGAGGGGCTTGAGTGGATATCCCGTATGACGGAAGAACAGCGGGATAAGCAACTGGCCATGCTTGAGTATGTACAGGTAGACACTCTGGATAACCAGGCGGTCCGTGATATTATCTGCGAAGAGGCATCGGGCTATTTTGCGGGAGCAAAGGGACTGGAAGATACCTGTCGGGTGATCCAGAGCAGGGTACAGTTGTATTTGGCCGAGAGGGCCGATTAGAATTTTGATATACAATAAATAATTGGATTTGAAGAATGATTTTGCTGAAGTGGAAATAAACTTTTCACTTCAGCAATTTAGGATAAAAAAGAATATTGTATAAAGAATATGCAGATTTTTATTGCATAATGGGAGGCATTGCCGTATACTTG
>CAMWSA010000517.1 GCA_947176785.1 uncultured Lachnospiraceae bacterium | reverse complement strand
TGTATAAGCGACACATCTCGGCTGCCTGTGAATGCACTCCTGGGAAGAGCAGTTCTCCTCCTTGTTCTGCAAACGGAAATTGGCCACAATACAACAAGCGACTCCTCATAATCCTTTACGAAATATCGGATGTTTGTTCTCCCCTTATGAATGATCGTATGCCCTTCTGCCTCCAGCTTTTCCTTCTGCGCGGGGATGCCGCCCGGGTACTTGGGGTTTAACTCGCCGTTGGCCTTCAGTGTCCTCCAATAGGGAGTTTTATCCTCCGAACGCTGATAGCTTGCCCATGCGGCAATCGACACAAAAATCCCAGCCGTAATCGGCTCTGTAAAATCTGCCTTATTCAGCTTTGCAAAATATTCACGTATTTTTTCTATCGTGATCACTTTGCCATAGGGAATTTGTTTCATGATCCTGTCATAATCCATCGGCGGAGCGAAATACATTCTGTTCCCACCATATTTTTCGATGCTTTTCTGGTCTGTGATTGTTTGGAATTTTGGCATATCCTTGCTGTCGTGCAGCATGGCATTGAAATCCTTTTTATCCTCATTGGCCATATTTACCACCTCCCTTTCTTAAGCATAGTACGTTTATCTATTTCATGCAATGAGGCTGTTTCATTTTTTTCATAGCAGCTGCCATAGCCCTTGCATGCCGTGCCATTCGGGAGGCACCGGATATTTTTGTATATTCGCCTGTACTACTCCAATTCCCCCAGCATCTGGGCCGGGTTCTCGGCGGCCTTTACATTACCGCAAGCCTTGACAATCACACCCTCCTCGTCAATCAGGTAGGTGGTGCGCACCACGCCCATGCTCACCTTTCCGTAATTTTTCTTCTCCTGCCACACGTCGTATGCCTGGATGCAGGAGAGTTCGGGATCGGACAGCAATGTGAACGGCAGGCCGTATTTTTCCTCGAACCTCTTGTGGGATGCCACGCTGTCCTTGCTGACGCCCAGCACCACTGCGCCCTTTTCCTGAAACTGTGGGTACAGTTCTCCGAAATTGCATGCCTGCTTTGTGCAGCCGGGCGTGTTATCCTTGGGATAGAAATACAGGATTACCTTTTTGCCGCGGTATTCCTCCAAAGTGTGTACTTTTCCGTTCTGGTCCGGCAGTGAGAATGTCGGAGCCTTTGTTCCTGCTTTTAACATTATAGATCCTCCTTGCTTTTTATACTAACGGCCAAATGGTTATTGTTTCAAGCCTCGTATTTTCTACGCAAGCCCCAGCTCGCCGGCCAGATAATCCCTGACATCCACAATGGCCTGCTCCGTGTAGGGCAGCGGCAGGTCCAGGGCCTTCATGGCATCGTCATATCCCATAGAGCCGCCCAGCCCGCAGAGCTTCTTATAGGCTGTAAGTCCTTTTTCCCTGTCCCTCTCATACATAAGCCGGATACTGACAGCCGTAATATCGCACAGCGCATAGCTGACCAGATACCTTGGAAACATATAGATGCCCTTATCCTGTACCAGGGACGCGCCTGCGTCCATGTAAGCTTTGCAGACACTATAGTCAACACCGTCATTGTAAATCCCGGTCAGCCGATTGTATTCGTCGATGGCTTTCCTGGAGTCAAAGGCACCCGCCGTATACAGATATGTTTCAAACTCATGGATCATACAATAGCTGCAAATCTCCTCCAATATGGTGATGAGATGGGTTTCCGTAAACTGCGGCGCACGCTGGCCGAAAAACAGGGGAGCATATTCATAACTCAACTGTTCCATGGCCTTTGACGGTATTTCTGCCAGGTCATTGGGCATCTCCCAGTACTCCGGTACGGAAAAGCGTTCCATGCTCATTTTCATCTGTATGGCATGGCCAAATTCATGCACCAGTATATCCACGTCCGAGTGACGCCCGATACAGTTGCCGAAGATAAAAGGCTGCTTTTCCATATAGATCTGTGTGCAGAAGCCCATTCCTGTTATCTTGTTGACCGATTCCTGGCAGTCAATATATCCGCCGACTTTCATGGCTTCAAACAGCTCCTCGAAATCCCGGTCCATCTGTGCATACATCTTTCCCGCCTGATCCAGCAAAAACCGGGCATCCCCCAGGGGTTCGGGATTGCCTTCCTCAAAATAGATGCCTGTGTCATTGGCAGTGTATATGGTGACGCCAAGGCGGTTTTTCAGGCGCTCATACAATTGTTTCTTCAAGGGAACCAACTCTCTGCGCACAAGCCGGCACAGCCGGGAAAGTTCTTTTTCCCCGTAAGAATACCGGCCCTTTTCTGTATTGGCATATTCCAGGTAATCTGCATAGCCATTTGCATGGGCGATCTGTCCTCGCACATCCACCAGCTTCCCCAGAAGCTGTAGAAATTCGCCGCTCCTGTCCGCAAAGGTTTTTCGGGAGGCATCCCTGGCTTTCTTTCTGATGGCAGGATCTCTGCTCTCCTTATATTTTGACAATTCCGAAGAAAATAATTCTTTCCCTTCATACGGAAATTTTACCGAGGAGATCCTGTTCTGATACCGGGCGATCAATTCCTGCTCCTTGCCCAGCAGTTCCAGCCCGCCCTTTATAAGGGAACGCTCTTTCTCTATTTTCAGCAGAAGCTGCTCTCCAAACCTGATATCTATCTCCCTGCGGAAGGGACTTTCAACCAGCGCGTCATAGATGGGCGATATATCCGTCATGGCTGACCGGGACTGGGTGTATTGCATCTCTTCCTGATAGAATTTGTCGGTACAATCCTGATAGCACCTGATAAACGCCAGCGTTTCTTCTGTCTCCACTCTAATCCTGCAGTTCCAGTAATCCTCCAGTACACGGCACAGCGCATTCACATTTTCTGCCCTTTTGATTTCCCCTGAACATTCTTCTATGAATTTTGCATACGCCTCATAGTCCGGCCTTTCATAGCGTATGTCTGCAAACCTTTTTTCCTGCATTACCGTGTCCTCCTCGCATTATACTCACGAGCGGTCAGGTTTTCCTTTCTGCACGCCCCATGCTGCCTGATTTTGCAGCATGGGGCGTGCAGGAATTGGAAAAGCTTAGCGCTCGTTAGTACAAATCCTATATGC
>CAMWSA010000516.1 GCA_947176785.1 uncultured Lachnospiraceae bacterium | reverse complement strand
ATCCGGAGTGCTGGAAGAAAGCCAACCCGGGACTGGGAACGATAAAAAACAGAAAAACGCTGGAGGAGAAAGTGGCAAAAGCAATGAATAATCCAGCGTTAGTTAAAAACCTTGTGTGTAAGGAGTTCAACGTCAGAGAAACGTCTGCAGAAGCGTGGTTGACCTTTGAACAGTTAAATAATTTGGCCACATTTGACATAAAGCAGCTGAGACCCAGATATGGGATTGGAGGTTGTGACCTATCCAGCACGACGGATCTGACTAATGCAACCATTATATTTATGGTGCCGGAAAATGATCACATCTATGTTATGCAAATGTATTGGATACCAGAGGATCTGGTAGAGCGGAGAGCGAGGGAGGATAAGATACCATATGATCAATGGATAGATCAAGGGTGGTGCCGCACCTGTCCCGGGAACAAAGTACATTACAAGTATGTAGTTGATTGGTTTCGGGAATGTCAGGACGAATTGGATATCTATCTCTTTAAGTGCGGGTATGATGCATGGTCTGCTACTTATTTTGTAGAAGAAATGAAAAACACATTTGGACAGGTAGTGATGGAGCCGGTACACCAGGGAAAGAAAACATTGTCCAGTCCAATGAAATCACTAGGAGCAGACTTGGAGAAAAAGCGGATTGTTTATAACAACAACCCTATACTTAAGTGGTGCCTGACAAATACATCCGTGGATATAGATAAAAACAACAATATCCAACCCTGCAAAGGCAATCTGGGCACCAGAAGGATTGATGGAATGGCCGGACTGCTGGATGCTTACGTGGAACTGGAGAACAATCTGGAAGAATATCTGTCCATGATTTAAGGAGGAGCATATGAAATTATTCCGCAAAAGAGAACCTACAGAGGTTAAAACAGATGAAAAAGAGAAAAAGGAAGTCATGCAGATGGTTACCACCTGGGGAGAAAACTATTATGCATGGAACGGGCGCCTTTATGACAGCGATATCGTCAGATCCTGCCTGCGTCCTAAGGTGAAAGCAGTAGGGAAGTTGATCGGAAAGCACATTCGTGATGAGGATAGTGATCTGAAAGTCAATCCGGATGCAAATATCCGTTTCCTGCTGTCAGAACCTAATCCGCATATGACCGGGCAGCAATTCCAGGAGAAAGTGGCTACTCAATTATGCCTGAACAACAATGCCTTTATCTTGATTGTCCGTGATGAAAACGGAAAACCAATGCAACTTTATCCAATCCCCTGTGTATCCTGCGAAACGGTGTACCAGGGGAATGAATTGTTCCTGAAATTTTACTATCGGAACGGGAAAAGCGGGATTTTCCCCTATTCTCAAATTATCCATCTGCGCCAGGATTACAATAACGGGGATATATTTGGAGATAGTCCGGCAAAAGCCATAGCAGAGATGATGGAAGTGATTGGAACCATTGATCAGGGTATCATCAAGGCCATTAAAAATAGTGGCATGGTTCGTTGGCTCCTGACCTTTAGCCAATCCCTACGATCTGAGGACATAAAAGAAAACGTGGAGCGTTTTGTCAAAAACTATATGAGCATTGAAAGCGACACGTTTGGAGCTGCTGGTACGGATGCCAAAGCCAAGGTTGAGCGAATCGAACCCAAGGATTATGTGCCCAATGCTCTGCAGACGGAGAAAACCATCAACAGAATCTTTTCGTTTTTTAACACAAACGAAAAGATCATACAGTCACGTTGGACTGAAGATGAATGGAATGCCTATTATGAGGCAGAAGTTGAACCACTGGCCATACAACTGGGAGACACTTATACAGTCCGGTTATTTTCCCGCAGAGAGAGAGGGTGTGGGAACAAAATTATTTTTGAGGCAAGCAACCTACAATGTGCCAGCTTACAGACAAAGCTGGGACTACAGGCCATGGTTGACCGGGGAGCCATGACGCCCAACGAGTGGCGGGCAACAATGAATATGGCACCGCTGCCCGGCGGAGATGCACCGATCAGGCGTTTGGACACGCAGGTAGTGGACGTAATAAAAGAAATATTGAACAAGATGAACGACAGCAATGCCGTTATGATGTCGGGATTGATTATGCAGCTACTTAAGTCGGCAGAAAGGGGTATGCATGAAACATCGTTTTGATCTTAGGGGAGTGATGATTCCCAATGATTACAAGTGGTATTATGATTGGTTTGGGGAGGACAGCACCTGTCCGGCAGACCTCAAAAAGATCATGGATGTATTTCAACCGGGAGACGAACTGGAGGTATATATCAATTCCCCTGGCGGCGTCATTGACGTCGGCTCTGAGATATATACGATACTGCGCAGTCATGCGGCGGACACGAAGATTTACATAACCGGAGAGGCATGCAGCGCTGCGTCCATAGTGGCGATGGCGGCCTACTGCGAGATGTCCCCTACGGCGCTGTTGATGGTACACTGCGTATCATCCGTGGCATCCGGCAATCATAACGCCATGAAAAAAATGGCGGAAGTCCTGCGGACGGCGGATCAGGCGCTTTGCGGCGCATATGTGGCAAAAGCCGGAATGACGCAGGAGGAGGCATTGGCTATGATGGAAAACGAGACCTGGCTGACAGCGCAGCAGGCATTAGACAGGGGGCTGATCGACAAGGTAATGTTTGAGGACAGCACAACGCCAGATATACTGGTTGCCGGGCCGCTGTTTTCCCTGCCTACGGATGCCCAGATGGAAAAAGCCAGGGCAATGATACACCAAAATGAATCGTCCGGGAACTCCCCGGATGTTTTGTTATTGCAAACAAAACTGAACTACATGAAACTGAAAGGAGCAGAAGTATGAACAAAAAGAAGTATCTGGCAATGAGAGAACGGTTGATGAACGAGGCCCAGCAGCTGATCGACGAGGGTAAGGCCGAGGAGGCACAGGAGAAAATGCAGGAAGTCACGGCGCTGGATGAGAAGTGGGACGCGATCGCCCAGGCCCAGGCCAATATAAACGCCCTGAATGCGGAGCCGGTTTTTACCAACAGCTGTCTCTTTTAAACATCTGACGCTGCCGACGAATAGCCTTGTGTAGATCTCGGTGGTCGCCGT
>CAMWSA010000515.1 GCA_947176785.1 uncultured Lachnospiraceae bacterium | reverse complement strand
AAAAGGTATAGGTCTCCCCCTCCTTATTTTTCTCCAGGCGCTTGCGGAAGATGTCGTTCTCCCTACAGAACTGCTCCACCTGTTTCTCTCTGTCCACAAAATTAAGATCCGTAGATACTTTCTGATACATCTGCTCTCCTCCTGTTTAAGTTCCTCATGTTCTCTTGCCTTTTTCTTCGCAGGCTGTTATACCCTCTTCCACGGCCATTCCCGGCGGTACAATTTCCGACCGTATTAACATTTCGGAAATTCTCCGGGCACTGGCGGAAGGAAGCTGTTCCAGATCCCGCATCCTGCTTCCGGCACATAAAAAAGGCCCTGTCCGCAAAAGGACAAGGCCACTGCTCGCAAACCACCCGTTACGCATACACGCCGCCTATAGGCAGACGGCCCCATATGTCCCCTTTTATACTCACGACCAATTAGATTTCCCTTCCCGCACGGCACATGCTGCCATAAGCCTCCGACACATGTCGTTTACTATAATTATACAGCATATGCCGCGTGGGGACCGGAAAATCTCAGCGACCGTTAGTATATCGCCGGGGATGCGGCAATGCCTGCTGGATTTCAGCCTGGCAGCCCGGAAGCAATCTTCCACGACAGCCTGTCTGCACCGGACTCCCGCCTTGACCGGCTCGCTGGGGCTCTGGGCACTGTGTGTACTCTCTTCGTCAGCGCTTTTTTGATCATTCTGTTTGTCTCCGATTATATAGCCAGCCTCCTTTTGCTGTCAAGTAAAAAAGTTTATTTTCTTTTCATTGCAATTTTCCTGTGTTCCGTTTATACTGTTTTTAGTACTTTATCACTATATGAAAGGGAGATGCAACGTCAAGTATCAGCCTTATGGACAGGAAAAAGAAAGCAGTTAAGAACAAACGAGGAAAACTATATTATTCTTTTCAGGCCATCAGCATGATCCCGCTGTTGATCTACGGCATAGTCGTTATAATCTTCAGCAGCGCCACCTTCAGGAAAAGTATGCAGCAGCAGGTATACGCGGAACTTAAAAATGTGACCAGCCTGGTAAACACCCTGCTGGACACCGCCTATCCCGGGGACTATACCCTGGTAGGCGACACGGCGCTGTCCCTGTATAAGGGGGACGTCAACATCACCCGGGATTACAGCCTTATTGACGGTATCCATGAGCGCACCGGCATGGATGTGACATTGTTTTATCAGGACACCCGCATCCTGACTACCATCAAGAACTGGGACGGGGAACGGATCATCGGCTCCCGGGCCCCCGAACAGGTGCTGGCGGACGTGCTGGAGAACGGAAAATCCAGCTTCTATGACAATGTGCTTATTCGGGAAACCACCTATTTCGGCTACTATGCCCCCCTGTATAACGGCGACGGCCAGATCACGGGAATCCTGTTTGTGGGAAAGCCTGCGGCGGAGGTAAACAGCCAGGTCAACAGGGCCCTGTCCCCCATCGTGATCGTGGGGCTCCTGACTCTTGTGTTAGTCTGCCTGTTCTCCATCTATTACGCAGGCACCTTTTTGAAGGCGCTCTACGGCCTGCGCTCCTTCTTCTCCCAGGTAGCCACCGGCAATCTGAGCGAGGAGTTGGATCCCGCCGTGCTAAAGCGCGGGGACGAACTGTCCGAGCTTGGCCGCTCTGCCGTATCCATGCAGCGCTCCCTGCGCAGCCTGATTGAGCGCGACAGTCTGACGGAGCTCTACAACCGCCGCAGCGGGGGACGCCGCCTGGCCGTCTCCATGGAAAAGGCCAAATCGGAGAACACCCCTTTTACCCTGGTGATCGGCGATATCGACTTTTTCAAAAAGGTCAACGATACCTATGGACACCAGTGCGGGGACCTGGTTCTGAAAAATGTGGCCCGCATCCTGCGCAAGCATATGAAAGACAAGGGCTATGCCATCCGCTGGGGAGGCGAGGAATTCCTGCTGGTGTATGAGAACAGACGGCTGGAGGAAGCGTATGAAGCCCTGAAAGCAGTGCTGGAGGAAATCCGCAGCACCTGCGTGCAGTCCGGGGATAATCAGATCTACATAACAATGACCTTCGGCATGGCCTGTGACTCCTCCAGGGAGTTAAAGGATCTGCTGCGGGATGCGGATGACAGGCTGTATTACGGCAAAAATAACGGAAGAAACCAGATTGTGACGACACTTTAAACAACTGCCGCCCGCCGGTTGCAAGGTTTTAATCAGAGAGGCAAAGATGAACAAAAAACTGACACCCTATTTTTTACTGTTTCTGGCTGTATTACTGCTGGCGGTAGACATTCGCGTCCCCGTCCGGGATTACCCCGCCTTTGAGGCATTTCCCACGGAGGCTCCCGAGACTGTGGACCTGGTGGTGAACCATGTGATCGGGCATCATCTGATGCTGGACCTGCTGCCGGATGTGCTTGGCTATCTCCTGCTGGCTGCAGCCTGTGTCATGCTGGGGCCCGGGAACAGGCATTTTTTCAAGCTCCTTCCCTGGACCGCCGTCAGCCTGGGCTTCTACCTGTGCCTGCATCTGATGCCCTATTCGCTAAACGGCGACGCGCGCTTTAGGGCCGGATACCTGCTGTATTTCGTCTCCGGTGTCCTCCAGGTGCTGGTTCTGATGCGGGCCATGCTCCATGTATGTGACAGGCTGAACACCACGGAGAACCACAGCTTCAATAATCTGTCCATTATCTTTATGATTATCAGCTGCTTTGCGGGGGCGGTGTCCATGCTGGTCTGGTTTTACGACCTGGGCTGGGTTTCCCTGATTTATTTCATTGTGCAGCTGATTTTCCTGGGAATTTTCTGGTACCGGATCTGGACGGACCGGCTGCTCCTCACCGGGGAGAATACGGTCTGATGCCCCCTTGCAGCCCATATCCGGACGGGGTATAATTGGAGTATACGGAGCTTTCATCTGGTTTTCCAATCAGCATATTCCCGGAAAGCGCGCTGCCGGATATCGGGACGACTTCTGCGGCCTGATATCCGGCACAAGGGGGGTGCGCTTGCAGGGAATATGCGGGACTATCATTTGGTTTTCTAATCAGCATATTCCCGGAAAGCGCGCTGCCGGATATCGGGACGACTTCTGCGGCC
>CAMWSA010000514.1 GCA_947176785.1 uncultured Lachnospiraceae bacterium | reverse complement strand
GTTAGAGATGATGAAATAAGATATAAATAACTCCGACATCCAAAGTTTTTATGTGATTCGAAAAAATAGCGATTTCGTTAAATGGTATTTGATTCGGGAAATATCCGCAGACGTAAGGGAACATCGCAACAACGAAATTGATACAATGCGGAATTGCGGAAATGCCTGAGAACAAGGCATTTCACGGGTTCTGCGGTTTTATTTTTTCGTTTTTTGAGCCTGTTTCCGTGTGAGGGAGCGGCTCCGTTTTCTGATTTTGCACCACTTTTTAACGATAGCAGGAATCGTTAAAAGGTTTGAATAGGGGATGGATAGAGCCTTGTGCTGGGGTTCTTTTGCTGAAAAGTATGGGGAGTTACGCCGAATAGTGTATGGGTAAATTGATCGTAAATTACAGTGGTGTGCAGTATAGCAAATCTACATGGAGCTGTCAAATACTGATGGAGGATTAGTATGGTAGATATTGACAATTTATATACGATATGCTAGTTTTAAAATTGTGGGAAGATGCTATGATTAGTTTTATAAATATTTCAGGAGGTTAGAATGAACCATATAGCGGAAGGAAAGAGTATTGAGCAGTGTATGGAAGATGTAACAGTTGCATTAAAAGCTGTTGTAGATTATGCGGCGAAAGAGATAAGTGAGCAAATAGATAAAGTTATAGAAAATACTGTAGAAAACAATTATGTGAAAACAGAAGAGTTGAGTACCTCTGGTAGTCTTTCAGAATTAAAAGTACGTCTCAAGGAATTACAGGATTCGGTGGCCGAAATAGTAGAACAGAAATTTGAGAAATTTTCTATTAATAAGAAAGAAAACTTAGATTGGTTCAAAGAGGTTCATGAGTATGAATTAAAGGAAAAACTCTTCACATTGTATAAAAGCATTATAGGTGAAGCTGGAAAAATATTTAGAGAATATGGTTACATAGATGTGTATGGCGAAAGTTCGAAAGGGCATCCGGCTTTTGTTTATACACAACATGGCACTACAATTACTGGACCAGAGCCAAAGAACGAGGATTTGTTAGATGCACAGAAAAAATGGCTTGATGCTTGTAAAATATATGTAGAGGTCATGGAACAGTTGAATAGGGAAGAAATAGAACTAGGAAGAAAGAAAGCGGCTGATTTGTGGAGTAAGGCTTGATACTTTGCTATTTTCTGAAAATGGAATGAAAAGTCCACTAAGCCTAATGACGGTACAGGCGGCTATTCAGAAATAATGCCATAGGATTTTGGAACGATTTGGCGAAAGTATAGAGAAATGGCTTGAAATCAAGGGATTTCGGGCGTAAGGGGGTTCATCACAGTGGGTGGTGGGCCTCTCTTTTTTTGGTTTTTGATACCGCTGTTAACGTGGCGATTGATACAATTTGGCAAAAGTATACCTTTCGGCAAAAGTCAGGGGTTTCCGGAATTGTATGTCGGGAAAAGATAAAAAGGAATAGGATATTGCGGATTTTAGCTGAAAGATGTATTTCTTTGTCTGAAAATGTTGTTGTAATAGGGGAAAACAGCGAAAATCTGATACGGTTTGGCGAAAGTGAAACCTTTTGGCAAAAGCCAGTAGTTTTGCCAAATAGTGTATGGACAAAGCGGTAAAAAAGAAATGGGAAAATGATAAGTAGCTCTTTTTTTGGTCGCTTTGTGCTTTTCATTCCCTGAAAATAGTCGTTTCGTGCCATCCGGCAAAAAGAGGGAAATTTTCTGTGGTATAATCAATGGGTGAGTTTACTTTAGCGGGAACGGTATTCAGCCGAAGTAATAGGAAGGAGTCGAATCCGTCAATAGCTCGTGAGGCTTATCGGAAAAGCACTGAAAATGTGAAATCGCCAGTGGAGCCTTGTGGGAGGAATGACTGGCACGTTCAGGGAGATGGAATTATGGTTTGATACCTGCTGCCCTGTCCAAAAACGGAATCAGGGCATAAAAACAGGGAATGACACGCCAAATTGACAGGATGACACGCTAAGGTGGTGGTATTTAGACAGCTTTGATTCTATAATCCAGACAGAAAAAACAGAAAGCGAGGTTGTTTAAGATGACTTTTGGAGAAAAATTAAAGGCTATCCGCAAAGAGAAAGGATATTCTCAGGAGGAGATGGCGGGACTGTTGGATGTGTCCCGTCAGGCTGTGAGCAAATGGGAAAGTGACAGGGGGATACCGGAGATTGACAAATTATTGCAGATCAGCAATATGTTTGGTGTGACATTGGACTATCTGCTGAAAAGTGAAAGCCCGGATGAGAATAACCAAAGCGGTGGCTATTATGTAAGCAGGGAGACGATTGATGGGTTTCTTTCCTATAAGCGGCATCGTGCGAAGAACATTGCTGTTGGGGTGGGGCTGATTATTAGTTCTGATATTTTTGGCAGCTTTTCCGATTACAGGCAGCTTCTGCTCCCGCTATATTGGGGAACTATGGCAATAGGAATAGCCATATTGGTATGGACTTTTTTCCAGCCCAAGCATTATCAGGAAATCTGCTCAAATCCATTGCTGTTTGATGAGGCGGTCATAAAGTCTTTCCGTGAGGATAGCAGCCGGAACCGGAAAAGATATGCAGGCATGATCGCATTAAGCGTTTTGCTGTTCTTCTTTGGCTCAGAATTTATATTTATGGCAAAAGATATCGTAGGAAGCGAAGTGTGCAATGCCCTGGACTGGCTGATAGATGCTGCGGCAGTTATGCTTTTGGTCATGGCGGGTATGTCAATCCATGCGGAAAATATCATTGCACAGAATACAGAGTATATCCATAAGAAAAATTCACGGGGTAAGTTCGCATGGGTTTATGCAGCTCTGCCTGCTACGGTTCTGGCAGTGGTGATAGGGCTTATCACAAATGCGTGGAGTCCGGTTTTTCCGATCATATTCCTGTTTTGTATATTGCTTGTAACTGTATGCAGATTATTGATAGAAAGGAAGGAAGCTAAATGAAGAAGGTAATATGCTTTTTACTGATGGGTATTCTGGCCGCCATAGGATTGGCTGGCTGTGGTGTAAACCAGGGCAGCAGGGGAAAAGATTTACAGGGGCTTTCACAGATAGAAATATATTCAAGTGAC
>CAMWSA010000513.1 GCA_947176785.1 uncultured Lachnospiraceae bacterium | reverse complement strand
GCCACTATAAAAAGCTGATCTATGAAATAAAGATACGGTAAGAGGCAAAAACTTGAAAAATTTTTGAAAAAAATGAAAAAAATTTTTCCGGGTGCAAAAATCGGGAAACAGATGCGGGATATATAGTATATTCAAGTTGACATGATACAAGATATTGTGTTAAGATAGAGCCGTAATTGATTTTTATGCGAAACCTGTATACGGGGAACGGGGACAGGCAGGACATACCCGATATGTCCGCACCCTCCGGAGCAACCGGCAGGTTCTGGCTCCTTTTTGGGAGAACCGGGGCATACGCTGTTTATGATTGTAAGTAGTGTCAGAGGATACCATGCATGAACATGGCAGTCTTTTGGCACTTTTTTGTTTCCGCAGGATGTGTAAGACTGACAGGGACAAAAACAGATTTGTGGATTACCACACGCAGTACGGAATGGAAACCTTTAAGAGGGCCATTCCTTTTTTGTTGCCAGAAATGCCCACGAGGGCTTTGCCCGCATAAGCGGCTGGATAAAAATGCCCCCGGAAATGGGGAGAAAAAGAAAGGTGGAAAGAAAAATGAATGAGACAAGAGTATTTGCCGATGGATACCGCGGCGTATTCCAGAAGCAGGAGGAATTCCTTGAGTGCTTAAAAAGCATCGGGAGGAATTCGTTCTGGGAAAGGAGGAACTCCAGGAACCTGCGCCTGGTGGCGATCACCAGCGGGAGCAAAGTGGAGGAAGAACTGAAGGAGAAATATGCAGATGAGGGGCTGGATGAGGGCATCATCACGGACACCATCATCAACACGGGCCTTCTCCTGAAAGTAAGGAACCAGTATTACCCGGTAAGGAGCTGTGCGATCAAGAGCATCCTTGACCGTGCGGGGATCTCCGGCGCGGGACTGCGCAGGGTGGAAAAGAGCGTGTATGCGAGAATCCTGAACGACTGCCTGAAGGTGGCAAAGGGCGAGGCGCTGCTGCGCATCTCGGAAGGGAAGGTATCCGCAGTATTGGGAGGCGACTGCCACGATTATGCGGTGCTTGACATGGAGCAGGTCTTCCTGCATTCCGTGGACTACCTGACAGGGAACTTCAAGGGCTGCAGCTATCTTGCCGGTTTTTACGAGCATGACATGGCATCCGCCCTGTGGGAGCTTTCCGGGGAAGATGCCCTGTTGGACACCTACAGGAAGGAACTTGCCCTGCATGGGAAGACGCCCGATGAGATGAAGCCCGTGGTAAGGATCACCACATCCGACACAGGCTCCGGCGGGGCGAACATCTTCCCCATGCTGGTATCCGGGAAGGAAAACACCACCATCAGCCTTGGCAGCCCGCTGAGGCTGGGGCACAGGAACGGCACAAAGATCAGCGAGTTCGATGACCAGTTAAAGCTCCTGTACGGGAAGTACCAGCTTGCGGCCGGGAACCTTGTGAAGCTGTTAAAGGTCGAAGTCATGAACCCTGTCAACTGCATGAAGGGCGTCATGGACAAACTGGGCATTGCCCGGAAGTACGGGGCGGAAGCAGTGGACCTGTTTGTGGCACAGTACGGGGAGGCCCCCTGTACGGCCCATGACATCTATTTCGGCATTTCCGAGATCCTCTACATGCTTGCCTGTGAAGGCGAGGAAGGCGGCAGGATCGCCAGGATGGAGGAGACCATTGCAAGGGCGCTGTCTGTTAACTGGACAGAATTTGACATTCCCGGAAACTACAAGTGGTAAAGAGGAGGAGAAGAATGGAAGAATTCATGAATGATGTCATAAAGGCATTGGAGATGAAGCTGGGAGAGGGATACCGGATATTCCCGAAAGAGCAGAGAAAAAATAATGAACTTGTCTTATATGGCATCTGTATCCATAAGGAGAATGAGTCCATAAGCCCTGTCGTGTATCCGGAGGAATTTATACTGCCTTATATTGTGGGCATACTGAATGCGGAGAAAATCGCAGACATTCTTCTGGAGCAATGCCGCCAGAGGGAAATATCCCAGGAAGCAGCAGCGCATCTGGATGATTTCGGGCTGATGAAGGACAAGGTAAGGATAAGGCTGGTGAATTATGGGGCTAACTCCAGGGAACTGGATGGCATCCCGCACAGGAGATTCCTTGACCTTGCCATCACCTATTACCTGGATATGCAGGCAGCCTTAGCAGGACAGATTGGCGCCGGTGCGATCACAAATGCGATGATGGAGATATGGGGAGCTTCGGAGGATGAGTTATACCGGCTGGGCATGGAAAAGCTGCTTGCAGAAGATGCCTGCCATACCACCGATATCCTCGACCTGATCAGGCTGGCCGCACAGGAAGAACAGGATACACAGATGGAGGAAGCGATTGCTGAATTGCACAAGGAGCATGGCAGGCCGAAAATGTATGTGGTGACCAACCAGGAACATTTCTACGGGGCAAACTGTCTGCTGAATGCTTCTTTCCTGCAGGAAATGGCAGAGGACAGCGGATGCAGCCTGATGGTTTATCCCAGCAGTGTCCATGAGCTTGTCATCCTTCCGCAAAAAAATGGGTATGAAAACCGTATGGACACCAAAGACATACAGGAAATAAATTACGAATATCTTCCCAAAGATGAATGGCTGTCAAACAGCATCTACCGCTATGACAGGGAGAAAAGGGAAGTATACGTCTACAAGGAAGGAGCGCCGCTTTTATGGTAAACGATTCAGTGGAGATTGCGGAAGACGCTGCTGAAGATGAACGTGACCGGGTGCGTATCCGCTATTACAGCGTAACGCACAGCCGGGAGGAAACCATCACCAGCTGCGAAGGCGACCTGATCGTGATATGCAACGTCCTTGCGGATTACGCGGACATGCTGGACGAGTTCCTGCAGACGGACAGGGAGCGCCTGGGATTCTGCGGTGCGCTCCAGTATGAGCGCATGCGCGACAGGTGCCGGAAGATCACGGCGGACCTGCAGGAGAAGACCGGCTATGACCGGGCTGCAGCCATTGAGAAGTGCCGGAAAAGGGCAGGCAGGAAGCCGAAGGCAGACGCCGGGATCGGTGAGGATGCCCTTGTTGTTGTTACCCATTTTCCCTGACTTATAATTACTCTGATTGCCTGTCACAG
>CAMWSA010000512.1 GCA_947176785.1 uncultured Lachnospiraceae bacterium | reverse complement strand
AATATACAATAACGGGCCTGGAAGTAAATTTGTTCCACAAATTTGCTTCATGCAGTGGCAAGCCGCCCATTTTTTGTATATATTGCCCATTCACTATTCCCGGGAAGGGAGTTTCGCAACCGCCTATTATTGCAAATTGAATACTCTGCAGATTTCACCAGCCTGAGCAGGGGCTAACTGATGGCAGCTTCTGATATCTGTTTTAGGATCATTTTCAGATCAGCCTCCAATCAAAACCCAACTCTTCATCCAGCGCAGGAAGGTGTCCACGTACCTGATGGATACAGGATGTCCGGACAACACCGGGTAGAACATGGCAAACAGGGCTACAGCCGCCGCCGCATAGAGTCCCAGAGCCATATAGTATTTTTTCTCCGGGAACATGTCCTTCACTGTCAGCGCACCATACATGATCATCAGCACCACAAAGGGCACGCTGGGGAAATAGTGGTAGATGAAGGTACATCTGTCCACAAACATCCAGGGCAGGTACTGTGCCAGGTAAGCAATACACAAAAACAGGGCGATCCTGTCTTTTTGTTTGGCCACCAGGTAGAGCATATAGGCAAAGGCGGGGATTCCCACCCACCACACCAGGGGGTTTCCAAAGGCGCTGATCCCCTCCCGGGCCGTGTCGCTGATAATACCGGAATAGTAAAAGATTGGCCGGACCATAGTGGGCCATTCATACCAGTGGGAGGAGAAATAATGGGTGGCCTCCAGATTGGCATGATAACGGAACATATACTCCTGATTGTCTATCATCTTTGCCCACAGCTGCGTCTCCCTGCCTACAAAGGGAATATAGGACAGCAGATAGATCAGCCCGGGGATCAGCACAAAGAATACCATACAGAAGAGTATGGTCTTTATGGTATTTCCCCGGAAAGTGGCGATGACCTTGGAATAAAGAAGTCCGTCAGGCCCTCCGGGGGGCTTCTTTAAAGCCAGGCGGTACTCCCGGTATCTGCGGTACAGCGTGAGGAAGAAGATCACGGCCAGGCCGATTCCGGCATAGATGCCTGTCCATTTGCTGGCAATCCCAAGCCCCATGGCAATGCCGCAGGCCCCCAGAGGGACGAAGGTCTTCCACAGGGGCGTATCATAGAAACTCAGCCTGCTGTAGCAATACATGAAATAATACATCAGCAGGATAAAGAAGGTCACAAATACGTCGATAGTGGCAAGTCTGGTCTGGGCAAAGTGCATGAAGTCAAAGGCGAACAGCACGCAGGCAAAGCCTGCCACCAGGCGGTCCTTGCTGATATTGCGGGCCAGCAGGTAGATCACCGGCAGCATCAGCACACCCAGCAGGGTGCCCATGAAACGCCAGCCGAAGGGGTTCATGCCAAAGAGGAGGATGCCGGCGGACATGATGATTTTACCCAGGGGCGGATGAGTGGTCTCGTAGGTAGTCAGGCCATGAAGGAACTCATAAGCCGTCCGGGCATGGTAGATCTCATCAAAATAAGTGCTGTTGCGAAAACTGATGCCCTCTGCGGGGAATGTGTCATTTTCATCAAACAGCTTCTGATAGTCAGGCGCGTTGAGCGGCATAAAAGAAACCCCTTCCGCATCGGCCAGGGCCAACTCCATGACGGAAGCTATATCGGAACGGCAGGTCAGCCGCAGATAGTGGCAGTTTTCCGGCAGCTCTGTGCGGCCCCAGGAGAAAACGCTGGTCATGGCAAACTGCCCGTCCGCGCCCACCGGCTGCCAGGCATCCGATTCGGCAGCCCTGTACTCCAGGGTAAACCAACGGTTCTCATAATTTCCCAGATACCAGTACAGATAGGAAGCGGCCTGGTCCGCACCGGTGTACACCTCCACTGTATCTCCCTGGCGCAATATGGCATCCGAATGGGGGGCCTTCAGGCTGCCCAGATCCCAGAAGGCCACCAGGCTGTATACTGCCATAATGGTGAAGAGGACGATGGCGTCCTGGGTGAGGAAAGGCATCTTTTCCTCACTGGGTGCAGGCTCATAGGAAAAGTGTCGGGGGACTGATTTCTTCCTGCGCCATTTGATCTGAAAAGGGAGCAGGAATGTGAAGGCGGACTCCTGATCGGACACTTGCCGGATATCGTAACGCATCAGCGTATGATAGTAGGAGAAGCCGCAGATGACCATACAGGCGGAGACGGTCAGGATCAGCGGTGCCTTTCTGTCATAGTTGGCAGGATCATAAAAATACAATATGTAAGCGGTGTTGTACAGGTGGATGATGGTAAACCCAAAGTAACCTTCCATAAATTCCTTCAGGGGGCGGACCGCATAGGCGAACAGGATCAGCGCCAAAGCCGGGTACAGATAGCGTTCGTGCATGCGGACGGAGAACAGGAACATGGATACAATCAGGAAGCTGGAGGTGGTAAAATACCGGCTTTCCTTGTTCTGGGCCCGGAAAAAGAGTATGGCGGATAGAAGCACGATCAACAGGATAATAATGGTGCCCCAGGTGCGGTAGCTGAGAAACAGCAGCCGGGCCTCCTGGGAAATCCAGTTCAGGCCAAACAGCCCCCACAGGTTGAAAGCATTTACCGCCACATAGGGGTAGGAACCCAGCGTGGAGGCGTACTGCAGGAATACCAGGTCCAGGCCGAAGGGCATGCAGGCCAGCACCATAAAGCAGATCACGGCCAGTCCGGCAAAGAGATTGCGGAAGAAGTTCCGCCAGCTGAAATCAAACAGGATGACCCGGTCTATAATGCCATAGATCAGCACGGGGGCGAATACAAAAGTCTGGGGCTTCAGCAGCACACCGATTCCGAACACAATATAGGCGGGAGTCATTCGGTTTTCCGTCAAAAACCAGCACATGAGCAGGACGGTCAGCGTGAACACGGAATCCACCTGTCCCCAGATGGAGGAGTTCAGGATGATGGCCGGATTCAGCAAATAGAGCCCGACCAGCATGACAACCTGCTGCGGGGGCAGTTTTTTGGACGCAATTCTGTAAAAGAGCAGGGCAGTGGCCATATCACAGAAAATGGCCGGCAGCTTGAGCAGCAGCAGACAGGGGGCCGAAAGGTACGGGATTTTAAATAGGGAAAAAATGGCCCCTATGACATATAGCACATAGACGA
>CAMWSA010000511.1 GCA_947176785.1 uncultured Lachnospiraceae bacterium | reverse complement strand
TGATTTGTATTCTGGATATATATTATACCACAATACAATAGATAAAGAAAGAACCCTGAAGATCAATTCCGGCCACCTGGAGTATGTATTTGACTGTATTGACAAGAACACCACAAAAGTCGGGAATATCAAGGCATACCTGCTGGCAGCGCTGTATAATGCCCCGGCAACAATGGACAGTTATTACCGTGCCGAGGTCAATCACGACCTATACGGCTGTTAGGCGCCTTCGGGCGTCTTTTTTCATCACAGAAAGGAGGCGGGGCACGATGAAAAGAAATTCTGTGCCGGCACTATGCCCGGCGTAAGCAAAGAGCAGATTCAGGCGGCAAGGGAGGCGGACCTGTTTGCTTACCTGCAGTTCCATGAGCCTGGGGTGCTGAAACGGGACGGGCCCAATTACCGCCACAAGGAACATGACAGCCTGGTTTATGTGACCGGGAAAAGGTATTGGTACTGGAACAGCCGGGGCCGGAGTATCAACGCCCTGGATTATCTGATCCAGATTCGGGGCTACGGGCTGGTGGATGCGGTTCATATGCTGGTAGGCGGGGAAATCCGGCAGACACCGGCCTATCGGAGTACAACAGCAACAGACCGTGTGCATAAGGAACAGGAAAAGAAAACATTTTCCCTCCCCTGGGCCAGACGGTGTGCCACTTCTGCCGTTTCTTATTTGCAGCGGCGCGGGATCAGCTCTGATGTGATCAGCCGGTGTTTCCGGGACGGGCTGTTCTATGAGGCGCGGTATCATGGCGAGCCGGTCTGTGTGTTTGTGGGAAAGGATGAAGCCGGCAAAGCAAAGTTTGCCTGTATGCGGAGCATTGCCGGCAGCCTTAGGAAAGATGTTTACGGCAGCGACAAGGAATACAGCTTCTGCTATCCACCCCGGAATCCGGGCAGCCGGCATGTTGCAGTGTTTGAGGCGCCCATTGACGCCCTCTCCCATGCCACGCTGCAGGAGTTAGAAGGCTGGAAATGGGACGGCTACCGGCTGTCCCTGGGCGGCACTTCCCATGTGGCGCTGATTGCATTTTTGAAACGCCACCCGGAAATCCGGCGCGTCAGCCTCTACATGGACAATGACCTTGGCGGCCTTAAAAATGCCAGGAGGATCAAGGCAATGCTCCATGAAGATCAGCGGTTCAGACATATCCGGGTGGGAATCAACCCACCCCGCACAGGGAAGGACTACAACGAAATGCTGCTCCATGTTGCAGAACAGATGAAAGACCATCAACAACAATGCCGCCAGAAGCAGGCGGCTATTTCAATTTGACAGGAGGATTTTAGAAATGATGAACACAGAGAACACGGCTTTACAGATGATTGCCGAAGCTGCCCGGTGCCCGGATTATGGCCCCGACATGGTTAAGGCCCTGATGAAAAAGCTGGATATGAACGAGAAAGGCTTTGCGCTCCTGATGAACGTCGCCCCTTCTACGGTCCGGCTCTGGACCAGCGGCGCCGCGCAGCCAAGCGGAACGGCCAGGCGGCTCATGCAGATTTACGAGACCGGGCCGGAGATTGTCGGCAAGATTGCAGGAAGGCAGCCGCCGGCAGATGGGGGGAATCTTTAAATGGCACAGGTCACAATGAAAGATGATGCGCTTCCACAGATTCATTTAGTCCGCGATACGGATTTAGGCGTATTTGCCTATGAGCTCCATATCCTCGCGGTGATTTCCTGCGGGAAAGTGAATTCAACCTGCAAACATTGGCAGCCAACACCGGGCCAGATTCTATCGCTGTCATGGGGAAAAAACATATGTGGCTCTCGGATGCGCTGCTTGCCTACTGCCCTTCGGCGGAGCTTTACCGGATGGCCGCCATGACAGAATACCCCGCCGCCAGGGCTTTCCTGTTCCACACGGAACGAAGGGAGGACGGGCGCCCGTATGGGGATGTCCTGATGATGGACCTTGACACGCTACGGCAGGACATAGAAAGAAATACCCTCTACCCTTACGGCGTCAGCATGGAATACCGGGACGGCACGAAGGCGGAGGCAGGCATTGAGAAATGGGAGGCAATGGAGCTGTGCGAAAAGGACGCCCTGAAAACCTGGCGCTACCTCTATGCGCCGGAGCAGGTGACGGAATGGCAGTACTGAAGTGGTAAACTAAAATTGGACACGGAGGGGGTAGAAATTGGACAGAGTACATGATAAGATGAAACACTATCCACTTTGTACATGAACATAATTCCCCACAAAATGAACAGGAGGTTTACCAAATGAGTTACACCAGGGAAGAACGGCTGGATATCGGAAAACAAATTTATAACAATGTGTTAAGTAAAAGTGATGCAGCCATAAAATACAGGATAAGCGAGGGCACAGCAAGGGATTATATGCGGCTTTACCGGGATGTGAATGGTCTGCCGCCTAAAAACAGAATCCAAAAAGATGAAGACACTGTAAAAATAAGCGCGCATTCCTCTCAACCGGATCTGTCCGAATATGAATCCATGACAAAAGATGAACTGATAAAGGAGCTGGTAAAATCCCGTATCAGCGAGGCGCGGTTAAAAAAAGGATACGAAGTGAAAGGAGTTGGTGCAACAAAGAGCGTCACGATCTTCGACAACTGGAATATGAAATAATACTGGAATTATCTGGTGAATTCCCGGTCAGTCTGTTATGCGAATCCATGGGTATCCGGCGGAACAGCTTCTGCTATTGGAAAAAACGCCTCACTGATCCGGCTCCAAAAACAAAAACGCTTGCGGACAATGTCATTCTGTTCCGGGAATATCATTTGAAATACCCGTCACACGGCTACAGATGGCTGAATGAAAAAATAAGACTGGACACAGGGCTTAAAGTCTCCGATCCGTATGCGCATAAATGCTGCAAACCTGCAGGAATAAAAAGCAGGTCGAAACATTACCGGTATAAAAAGCCCGGCGAACCACGCAAGGTGTATCCAAACCTGATTCTTGCGGGGATGAAGATTGACGGACCGGTGCAGTGCATTGTGAGTGATATGACGGCGTTACGGTTAAAAGGTGTTTATTATGAACTGACACTGTATATGGAAATTTGCAAAACGCAAAAAATAAGACATAAAATTACCCAAAAGCGCGGGG
>CAMWSA010000510.1 GCA_947176785.1 uncultured Lachnospiraceae bacterium | reverse complement strand
GCTATAAATAACAGAAATGTTAAGTATTATTAAAATGCAGAGTCTAACTAAAACGCTAAATAAAGGTAGGGGTTTATTGGATGAAAACAATTGAAAACCAAACAATACATGCACTGCTTACGGCAATATTCCATAAGGGGCGCAGCGGTTGAGATGCCCCTTATTTTTGTGGTAAATGGAGAAGGAACGTGGTATAATCAATTAGCGGACAAGAAGCTGTAGGGGAGAGTGCTTGGATGATTTTCAAAACAAAGAATGCTTCGACAACTGTGTGGCAGCGCGGCTGCAGTTGGAAACAGAACATTGGCCAGATTAAGCATATAATGCTGACGTTATAAGAATAAAAGAAAATAAAACGGTATTCGGAGAGGTCGTAAATGAAAAACAATATTATTATTGCAGGTGTTCCAAGAGCCGGAAAAAGTACAATGTCTCACCGGCTGGCAAAGCAGTATGGGTATCAGCATGTTAGCATGGATTCGATCATAGCTGGATTTGAGAAATGTTTCCCTGAAACAGGAGTGAATACTTATGCCGGATTGTCCTCTATGGATACATTACATTTAATTAGCGGTAAGATGGCACCTTTTGTCCGGGCAATGTTGGACAGCGGCGAATATGATGAGTTTAGCCCGGGCATGGTTTTGGATATGTATCAGCTTTTGCCAGAGGATTATATGAAATATATACATGGGGCAAACTGTGAAATTGCCTATTTCATTACGTCTGATGTGACGCCGGAAGAGAGGTTCGCAATTCAAAAGAGATATGACACAGAAAAAGATTATACCTTTTACAAACCGGATGAAGAGCTTCGAGAGGGCGCAGTGTATATTGTGGAGCAAAGCATCTGTATGAAAGAGCAGTGTCAAAAATACGGCTTGCCGTATTTTGAAACCGCAAGAGATAGGGAACGGACGTTTCTCCGTTTTTTGCAAGACTTTCATTTTATATAAGTCTAAGAACAGCCAGACAATTCCGGTTTATAGAACTTGCTCTGGGAACACTTTTCCGGAAAGGGAGATATTTATAATAGGAAAGTGAGGAAAGAAACCAGGGAAGTCAGAGGTGACATGCAAGTGGCGGTAAAGGCGAGAGGATTTTAGCCGATAAAATAAGTGGACGGAAAATAATAGGCATTATGGCATTTTCGCCCGGTTCCATTATAAAGTGGAGCAGGAAGGAGAAGGAAGATATGTCAATCAGTATTTCAAATGATCCGGTTTATTTGCAGGATGGCTTTAAAAAGGATAGAGAGTATTTTAAAGCCCAGGGAAGCCAAAATGCAGACCGGAAAGTGTTTCACAGGGATACCTTGGAAGTTTCCCAATTTTCGAAAAACAGGGAACGTTTACTTGATAAAATAAGACATACGGTTGTGCAATCAGCTATATCGTTCAGTAATACAAGGGCCGGGATCTTAAAAGAAGTCAGGGAAGAAAAAGGGAAGTACGATTATTCGGATTTTGTGAATGCCTGCGGGCTGAGTTATGCAAGGCTGTATTCTGAAATCGAACAGCGCCATGAAAATGAACAGGAACAGTATTATAAAGCAGATGGGACTCTGCTGACAAAGGAAGAAGAAATGGAATGGCTGGATATGCAATATGAGCAGGAAGTGGCGTGGCAGAAGTCCTGCGCCAGAATAGCAGCCCAAAGACAGGTTTTTCTAGGCCATATTCCCCGGATGCCTGCAAAAGAGATGGAAGAATTAGAGGACAGTTTTTATCAGGCGAAGGATGCTTATATGAAGCTGTACTATGAAAACAGGCAGGCGGGGAAGCCGCTTACCCTGCAAAATTATATGTTTGGCAACAGTCAGATGTATGAAATGCTCATACGATTAGGATACTGACAGGAAAGCTGCTCCACAGTAAGGGCGGCCGGTGACAAGTATAGGGAACGGACCAGGCAGACAATGACTGCAAAGCGGGACAAAGGACTACCGGGCAGGAAGGGGACGCTGTGGAAGACAGGGGATGCTGTATGCATAATAAAACAAGATATGGAATATTTCACTAATAGAAATACCATATCTTGTTTGGCTTTACAGGATCTTATTTTGTCAGATATTCACTTTCCCACATATAGCATATCCACTTTTAAGATATGGGTGACCAGCCAGCTTACCAGAAAGTTTAAAAGCTTCTCTACTGCATCGTTCTGGCTGTTATAATCATCACCAATGGAATCAAAGTCAAATTCCATCAGCTTGTCTTCAAACTGGCGGTGCTGTAAGGCGTGGCGGTCTGCGTGTGCGTAGCCAATGCTCTTCTGGTAAGCTTCTTCGTGGGCGAAGTGCATTTTGGTGTAATCAATCAGTTCCGAGATTAGGCGTGACAGTTCTTCCGTCTTGTCCTGCAGGAGGTTGTCGTCCAGCAAGTCATGGGTTTCCTGTGCCAGTTCAAAAAGCCGCGCATGCTGTGCGTCAATCTCTTCAATCCCGGTATAATACTCTGGTTTCATCTCGTACATAATGTCCCTATCTCCTTTTCTCAATATATTTATTAGGCGATTGCGAAGCTCCCGTTCAGGATACAGGGATTGGGCAATATATACAAAATAAGGGCGACTTGCCATCGCATGAAGCTAATTTGTGAAACAAATTTGCTTCCAAGCCCGTTTTTGTATATATTGACTGTGTTAGGTCTTTTTCTAACACAAATTCCGTCACTTGCTTAAAAGAGTTTCGCAATTACCTAATATATTTATGTATCAGCAGTTGCTGGCCTGGTACTATTTTACTACGGCTTCTTCTTGGAATCAAGAGGGATTATACAGGAATTGCCAGATGGATTCTTACTCCCCTTTTCGGCAGGGGCCTTTTTATGCGCACAGCCGATGAGGGCTTCCTTCCTGCCGGTCACATGCTATTGGAGCATGCAATATGTGCCCGGCAGAAATTGGAAAAAGGTTAATTGACAAAGTAAACCACTTTGCCATAGTAAAAGCAACCCTCAAGCATCTATTTTGACTTTTTTAGTGTAGCCCAGCGCATCATGCGCCTCATCTGTACCTGCGGCCATACCCATGCCATCTTCATACTCCTTTTGCTTATTTGAAGGTACACGAACCAGAGCCTTGTAATAAG
>CAMWSA010000509.1 GCA_947176785.1 uncultured Lachnospiraceae bacterium | reverse complement strand
CCCCAGGTTCATCCACATCCCCCATTTCCTGCTGCAAGGTCTCCCCATTGTCTCCCGATGGATCGGCAGCAAGTCCCTCCGATCCTTTTTTCTTCTTACCTCGGCGGGGCTTCTTCTTTTTTTCCTTCTTTTTCTCTTTTTCCTGACCGCCCAGCAATTCCTCTATCGCGTCCTCCCCCAGGAAATCATCCCCGGAATACCCCGATTCCGATGCTTCCTCCTGATTCAGTCCCTGCATCAGGGAATCCACCATATTACCTACGGGCTCGTCACTGTCCGCCTTATCCAACAGGTCGGAAATCATCTGCGCATCTTCGTCACCGTCTGCTCCCAAACTCTCCAGCAGGCTTCCCAGGTCGTCCTCATCCGTATCGCCGGCAGACGGCTCAGCCATTTCGGGAACAAATGCTTCAGCAATACCTGCATCAGCGGTTTCAGGCATTTCAAAGGCAGCCTGTTCAGGTTCTTCCAAACCAGGCTGCTGTATGAGATTGTCTTCGGCTGTCTCCTCCGGCCATGTCTCCGTCGAAGGCTCCCCGGGCTCTTCCTGTATCTCCGACTGTTTCTCCGCCGTCATATCCTGCAATATGCCGGAAAGCGTTGCCGGTTCAGCTTCGGACTCTTCCTCCTGCTTTATATCCGGAATTTCTGACGCCGAAGCCTCCGTTCCCCCCAGCAATCCGTTGAGCAGATCCCCGGGAACATTATCCATGTCATCCGAAAACTGGTTCAGCAGATCTCCCAGCCCGTCGTCCTGGTCCAAATCCTCCGCTCCCCCCGTAGCCCCGGAGGGATTCCCTTCTGTTAATGATTTCAATAATTGGTCTAAGTATTCTTCATTGGAGTCCATTTTATCTCTACTACGCCTATGGCGCTCCTTTCCTTATTTTTGTCCCGTATATTCCCTGCAAGCTCGCACACCCACCAATCAATATCCGGGCACTTGAAAATATACCGTTTCTATACTGACAACTGTTTGGCTCTTTCAATTCCCGCACGGCACATGCCGCATAGTTATAGTAAACAACATATGCCTTTGACTATAGGCAATATGTGCCGTGCAGGAAGGAAAAGCTAATCAGTCGTGCGTATAATCAAGCTGATAACTATATCATATATCTTCTGCAAGTAACCAGTCAATAGCATTCTTCGCTATTGATCTGCCCCTTTCATGTAATTCCTTTGTCAAATAGTACAACCTCCCGTTTACCCGGATAAAAGCTGCCTTCTGATTGTAATATCCCATCTTCTCAAAGGGAAAGCGGATCACCGACGGATAATCCAGACCTACGCCCAACTCCAGAATGCAAACGCTCCGGTTCAAGGTGCCCTGCAGCCATTTTGTGTATCGGCCCCAATCCTCCAGATAACCGCTCTCCAGATATTTTTCCAGATAGATATTGTTCAACGCCATTTTGCCATGGCAATGGGGACAGATTCCCAGGGCATCCAACTCCGGGCTTCTGTTCAGGATGGCATGATACAACTCTGCGCATTCAGATTCCGCTACTTGCGCAAGACTCCGCTCACAGCCACACACGCATTGCTTTTTCTCCAGTGTGCCGCAGGGCGTCACCACCCGGCTTGTGGGAAAGCCCGCCAGTCTCAGGATATCCGTCTGACAGGTACTGACCAGAAAATAGTTCTTATCCATAACAATCCGGTACAGGTTCTGAAGCGCCGCCACAGCCCGGCCACGACCTCTGATCATCCTGTCCGCCAACAGCGGCAACAGGTCCGGACGTTTCATCTGTTCCAGGTATTCCGTCCCTTCCTCATATTCCGGCTGTGCTTCCAGGAAAGACCGTTCTTCAAATTCCTCGCCAATACCGATCAGAAGCAAGTCGGCCCCCTGTAACTTCTCCAATACCCATCCTTCCACGTATAATACCTGCCTTTTCACGAAAAAAGCCGGGAGCCCCGGCCTTTTCCTTATTCACGACAATAGAAAATCCGCACAACGCCTCATCTATTGCTTTGAACTGTTTAATAACTCATCAATAGCATGAACCAGGTTGACAATTTCCGGTTTTGACAACTGCCTGTCTGCCCCCAATGCCTCACCCTTTCTCTTCATCTCTTCATTTACCAGGGACGAGAAAATAATGATCGGGATCTGCTTTGTTCTGTCATCATCCTTCAATAACTTTACCAGGCGGTGTCCATCCATCTGCGGCATCTCAATGTCCGTGATCAGACACCTCACCCTCTGCTCCAGGTTGCCGGCAGCCACCCCTGCCATAATATAGTCATAAGCCTCCTGGCCGTTGGCAGTGTGGGTGATATTGGTGTATCCCGCCTTGTTCAGGCAGTCCACAATCAGCTTATTCAGCAGCTGTGAATCCTCTGCGATCAAAATAGGAACCGTGCTTCTCTCACGAGGCCCCATCTCGGCAATCTCAGATACCTTCAAGCCAGTCTCCGGAGAAATATCTGTCACAATCTTCTCGAAGTCAAGAATTACAATCAACCTGTCACTGATCTTGACAATGCCGCTGGCCACCCCACTCTCTGCGTCAGACAATGTCGCATTAGGTGTGATAATATCCTTCCATGTCACTCTATGTATGCCTATTACCTGCTCCACATGAAAAGCAATATCCAACTTATTGAAGTTTGTGATAATAAATAAGCCTTTTTTCTCCATCTGCCCTCTCTGCAGACAGTTCATCAGATCAATGGCTGTAATCATACGGTCTCTCGGCATGAATACGCCCTCAATGCTGGGATGTGAATTCGGAATCGGCGTAGGCTCGAGATAACCGATAATCTCTTTGACCTTGGCCACGTTGATGCCATAATAATTTCCATCAACGATAAACTCCAGAATTTCCAATTCGTTTGTTCCATTTTCCAGTAAAATTTTTGAATCCATAGTATCCACCTCACATTTTATGCCCATAAGTCCCTTCGAAATGACTCAGTAGAGATATTATAACATACATTTGCGAAAAAACATACTATTATCTGAAAAAAAATCATTTTTTTTGCAAGAAAAAAGCGGGTACAGATCTACCCGCAAAAATTTCCTTATCATACACAAAAAACCATACCCTCAAAACCGAACACTGAACTACCTTCCTTATCTCTCTGCTTACTCAA
>CAMWSA010000508.1 GCA_947176785.1 uncultured Lachnospiraceae bacterium | reverse complement strand
GTACCACTTCCAAATACTGATCAGCGCAATATCGCAGGCAAGCCAGCGATATGCAGACAGAGGTAAGTTTGGAAGTACCACTTCCAAATACTGATCAGCGCAATATCGCAGGCAAGCCAGCGATATGCAAACAGAGGTAAGTTTGGAAGATAGAAAATGTATTGGTGCAGTGGGCACAGAAAGGAAAACACATGAAACAGTTTCACGAGAGGAATTTATCCATGGTGATGGATTTTTATGAGATGACCATGAGCAACGGCTATTTTCAGGACCAGGACAAGGATACGAGGGTGGCTTTTGATGTATTCTATAGAAAAAACCCGGACAACGGCGGCTTTTCTATTTTCTGCGGCCTGGAGCAGATCGTGGAATATATTGAGAATCTGCATTTTGACAGGGAGGATATTGACTACCTGCGCAGCCAGGGGCTGTTTGGGGAAGAATTTCTGGAATATCTGGCTGATTTTCACTTTAAAGGAGATCTGTATGCTTTCCCCGAAGGGACTGTCATGTATCCTAATGAGCCGATTATCACGGTGATAGCGCTCCTGCTTGATGCTCAGCTCATAGAGACGGCCATCCTGCTGGAGGTCAATCACCAGTCCCTGATCGCCACCAAGACCCGCAGGATCGTTCGGGCGGCGGACGGCAGGGCCGTGTCGGATTTCGGCGCCCGCAGAGCCCACAACATGGATGCCGCCGTATACGGAGCCAGGGCGGCCTACATCGGCGGCGCAGTGGGCACGGCCACGGTACTGGCCGGCAAAATGTTTGACATCCCTGTCAGCGGCACCATGGCCCACAGCTGGGTCATGTACTATAAGGATGAATTTACCGCCTTCAAAAAATATGCGGAAAATTATCCGGATGCCGCAGTGCTGCTGGTGGACACCTATGATGTGTTAAAGAGCGGTATCCCCAATGCTATCCGCGTGGCAAGGGAAGTGCTGGAGCCCATGGGCAAGCGGCTGAAGGGAATCCGCATCGACAGCGGCGATCTGGCATATTTATCCAAAAAAGCGCGCAGGGCGCTGGACGAGGCGGGCCTTCAGGACTGCAGGATCGTGGTTTCCAACAGCCTGGATGAATTTACCATCACTTCCATTTTGGCCCAGGGCGGCAGGATTGACAGCTTCGGCGTAGGCGAACGCCTGATTACCTCCAAGTCCGATCCTGTGTTTGGGGCTGTGTACAAAATCGCCGCCGTGGAGGAGGACGGGGAGTTTGTGCCCCGTATCAAGGTGTCGGAAAATGAGGAAAAAATCACCAACCCCGGCCTGAAGACCGTATACCGTGTATACGATGAGAACAAAAAAGCCATTGCGGATTTGATTGCACTGGCGAATGAAAAAGTGGATTTTGCAGCACCCTATCGGTATGTGGATCCCAAGAAACCCTGGAAAAACCGCTATTTTGAGAATTGTACAGTGAAAGCCCTGCAGGTTCCCGTTTTTCTGAATGGCAAGCTGGTCTATGAACTGCCTGCCGTGCAGGAGATTGCCGGATATGTGAAGCGACAGCTGGCGGAGGAGATCTGGGAGGAGGAGCAGCGCTTCGAGAACCCCCACACCCATTATCTGGATATGACTCCCAATATGTACGAGGTCAAGATGTCCATGCTGAACGATTCCCGGGAAGCTTCCGAACATGCAAGGCCCTAAATGAAAACCGGCAGGGCTTCCGAACATGCGGGGCCCTAAATGAAAACCGGCAGGAAGAGAGGCATAAGGAAATCAAACGGCATGTTTCCGGAAACATGCAATACTCTAAGTCAGGAGGAATTTTTATGGAATACGGATACATCAAAACAGCCACGGCATCCTTCGACATACAGGTGGCAGGCGTGAGCGCCAATGTGGAGAGCATGCTCCGCCTGATGAAGCAGGCCCGGGAGCAGCAAGTAGAGCTGCTGGTGTTCCCGGAGTTGTGCGTCACCGGCTACAGCTGCGGCGATCTGTTTTTAACCAGGCGACTTCTAAACCAGGCCCGGGAGGGGCTGAAGAACCTGGCGGCGGCCTCGGCGGGCAGTTACTGTCTGGTGGTGGCCGGGGCTCCTGTCTGCCATAATGAGAGACTGTACAACTGCGCCGTTTTTATCCAGGACGGGCAGCTGCGGGGCATCGTGCCCAAATCCTATATCCCCGGCTATAAGGAATTTTACGAGAAACGATGGTTTGCGTCGGGCAAACAGATCCGGGCCGAAGAAGAACTGGGTGTGCCCTTTGGCACTCATGTGATGATGCGGCTGGGAAGTGAAACGCGGGTGGCGGCGGAGATCTGCGAGGATCTGTGGGTGTCGGACAGCCCCAGCATACACCACTGCTTATGCGGGGCGGATCTGGTGGTCAATCTCTCCGCCTCCAATGAGACCGTATCAAAAAAGTCCTATCGACAGGAACTGGTGAAAATGCAGTCCGCCAAATGCATGTGCGGCTACATCTATGCCTCCTCCGGAGAGGGGGAGAGTACTACGGACCTGGTGTTTTCCGGACACTGCATGATCGCGGAGAACGGCAGCATCAAGGCCGAGAGTTACCGGGAGAAGGAAGGCCTGCTCACGGCGCTGATTGATGTGCAGAAGCTGCAGAATGACCGGATGAAGATGAACAGCGAAAACGAAGCCATAGATCAAAGCGCCTATGTCCAGGTACAGCTGCGGCGGGACAATTTCGGCCATCTGCCCAGCCGGGTGGATGCCTTCCCCTTTGTGCCCGCAGACCGGGATAAACGTGAGCAGCGATGCCGGGAGATCATGGAGTTACAGGCGTATGGCCTCTACGAGCGGCTGAAAAAGACCGGACTGAAAAGGGCCGTTATCGGTATTTCCGGCGGCCTGGACAGCACACTGGCATTGCTGGTGACCCTGGAGGCGTACCGGAAGCTGGGGCGGCCTGCCACCGACATTATAGCCATCACCATGCCGGGCTTTGGCACCTCCGCCCACACCAGGACCAACTCGGACCGCCTCATGGAATTGTGCGGCGTGACGGCCCGCACCGTCCCCATCGCGGCGGCCTGCCTGCAGCATATGCGGGATATCGGCCACCCGGAGGACGTGTATGACGCTGTCTCTTATGCCCATCTCCGAGCCCACGAGACCTCT